>JAFDCJ010000391.1 GCA_019312835.1 Deltaproteobacteria bacterium | reverse complement strand
GGGATCGGCGGCCTGGAGAATCACCAAGTCGGCATGGCAGCCCGGCTCCAGCCCATAGTCTTCCAACCCTAATACTTTCGCGCCGTTGGTTGTGACCGCGGCAAACATTTGCTGCATCTGCGCGGCCCCCGTCATCTGGGCCACATGCAGCCCCATGTGGGCCACCTCCAGCATATCGGCGGAGCCGAAGCTGTACCAGGGATCCAGGAGGGCGTCCTGGCCAAAGGCCACATTGATGCCGGCCTCCATCAGTTCCTTGACCCGGGTCATCCCGCGTCGTTTGGGGTAGGTGTCGTGGCGGCCCTGCAGGGTGATATTGATCAGCGGGTTGGCCACCACGTGCATGTGGGCCTCGGCCATCAGGGGGATCAGCTTGCTGACATAGTAATCATCCATGGAGTGCATGGAGGTCAGATGGGATCCGGTTACCCGCCCCTCGAGCCCCAGGCGTTTGGTGTGATAGGTCAGGGTTTCGATGTGGCGCGAGTTGGGATCGTCGCTTTCGTCGCAGTGCATGTCCACCGGCAGGCCGCGCTCGGCGGCGATTTCGCACAATGCCTTAACAGCGTCCGCCCCAGCGGCCATGGTTCTTTCAAAATGGGGAATGCCGCCCACCACATCCACACCCAGATCCAGGGCCCGTTCCAGGTTGGCGGCATTGGGGCTGTGTCGTAAATAGCCATCCTGGGGAAAGGCCACCAGCTGCAGATCGATATAGGGTTTGAACTCGTCACGCAGCTCCAGAAGCGCGATGACGGCGGTCAGATTATCGTCGCTGACATCCACGTGGCTGCGGATGGCCAGGGTGCCGCGGGCGATCGCCCAGCGGCAGACTTCAGCGGCCCGGGCCTTGATGCTGTCGACAGTGAGATTGGCTTTGAATTCCCCCCACAGCTCGATACCCTCCAGCAGGGTGCCGCTTTGATTCACCCGGGGCCGGCCGTAGCTCAGGGTGGAATCCAGATGGAAATGGCTGTCCACAAAGGGCGGCGTGACCAGCCGGTCCGAGGCATCGATCTCCCGTCCGGCCCGGGCTTCGAGGTCAGTGCCGACGTCGACAATGCGGCCCTTATCCGCCGCAATGTCGATGCCCGTGCGGCCATCTGACAAGTTGGCATTCCGTATGACAAGATCTAACATATGACACCTCAAAATTCATATGTGATTTGTTCTAAGAAGATATTCCTGTCAGTGAAAAGGAATATAGACCGGGATAATCAAATCCGAATATCGAAATTCGAAATCCGAAACAATACCAAAATTCGAAAACTCCAAATTCAAAAATTGAAACAGCTTCTCAGCCTCCTTTTTCTTCCCTGCGATAGGGTTTCAGCAGCCCGGCCGGCACGGTTGCCTTTCTGGAAACACTGATCAGGGCCACTATGGTCAGCAGATAGGGAATCATCAAAAAGAGATGAAACGATACGGCAACCCCCACACCCTGCAGTCTCAGCTGGAGGCCGTCCAGAAACCCGAATATCAGGGCCCCCAGGGCGCCTTTAAACGGATCCCAGTTGCCAAAGATAACCATGGCTATGGCCACCCAGCCCCGGCCGCCGATCACATCGATTAAAAACATATTCTGATGGGCCAGGGTGAGAAAGGCGCCGCCGATGCCCATCAGGGCGCCGCCGGCCACCACACAAAGGGTGCGGGTCAACAACACATTAACGCCAACCGTGTCGGCCACCACCGGGTTTTCGCCCACCGTCCGGATTTTCAACCCGACTTTGGTGCGGTAAAGCAAAATCGCAAGGATCGGAATCAACAGCCAGGCAATGTAGGTCAGTGAATACTGAGTGAACAGCCCGGGGCCGATCACCGGGATTTTGGAAAGCAGCGGTATCGAGATTTGCTTGAACGGCTCGATGATCGGCGGCACGGTGGGAGAGCCGAAGTGCAGCCGGTAAATGAACATGGCCAGGCCGGTGGCAAACAGGGTGATTCCCAAGCCCGATACATGCTGGCTCAATCCGAGATAAACCGCTAAAAAGGCCATTAGCAGCCCCAGCAGCATACCGACCCCGGCCGCGGCCAGCACGCCCAGCCAGATGGAACCGGAGTTGAAGGTGACCAGAAATCCCGTCATGGCGCCCATCAACATGATGCCCTCGATGCCCAGATTCAGTACCCCGGCCCGCTCGGAAAGGATTTCACCGAGGGTGGCGAAAATAATGGGCGTTGCCATTCTCATCGTGGCGCCCATGAGACCGGATATGAAAGCGATATCGAGAAGCTCACTCATTATTTTTGCATTACCTTTATCTTGTATTCAGTAAAAAGCAGGAAGATGAGCATCACCATCAGCGACATTCCCTGGATGACCTCGGCGATATAGGTCGGCACGCCGGTCATGCGGCTCATGGTCTGGGCCCCGACGATAATGACGCTGAAAAAAAGAGAAGAAAACAGAACGCCCACAGGGTGCAGGTTGCCCAGCATGGCAATGACGATGCCCGAATAGCCATAGCCGGGGGAGATATCCATAATCAAACGGTATTGAATGGCGCACAGCTCTCCGACCCCGGCCAGGCCGGCCAGTCCGCCGGATATCAACGCGGTCCACACGATGACGGCCGTGGTGTTGATGCCGCCGAAATGGGCGGCATTAATGTTGACACCCACAGCTTTGGAGCGATAGCCAAAGGTGGTCTTCTGGTTGATGAACCAGATGACGAAAACGGCAAACAAAGCAATGAGAATTCCCATATGAAATCGCGAACGCGGCACCAAAAGGGGATAGGTTGCCGCTTTAATGATTGCCGCCGACCGGGGCCAACTCGAGCCGGGCTGCTGCAGCGGTCCGAAAAGCAGGGCGCCCATAATGTGGATCATGACATAGTTCAGCAACAGGGTGGACACCACATCGTCCACCTTCAATTTGGTTTTGAGAAGGGCCGGAATGGCGGCCCACACGCCACCGGCCAGAAAGCCGGTCATGATGATGATCGGCAACACCAGGAAAGCGGGCACACCGCCCATGTTGACACCCAGCACCGTAGCGGTCAAGGCGCCGGCCAGAAGCTGACCCTCGGCACCGATATTCCAGAATTTGGCCCGAAAGGCAAAGGCCACCGCCAGCCCGGTTAACAAAAGCGGGCTGGCCTTGACGAAGGTTTCCAGAAGGTTGAACCGGGTTCCCAGCGCGCCGTAAAACAGGTAGTAATATGATTTCCACAGATGCCCGCCGGCTATCAGGATCGGAATGGCCGCCAGAACCAGGGTCACCACTATGGCCGCTAGGGGGATAACGATTTTAGCCCACCCCGGCAGCGGTTTGCGTTTCTGGATCCTGAATCTGATCATTGTTTTACCCCGCTCATCCACAGACCGATCTGCTCCCGGGAGGCATTCTCCCCCGAGGCTTCTCCCACAATTTCCCCCTCATAGATCACAACAATTCGATCACTTAACGCAAATACCTCATCCAGATCTTCGGATATCAGCAGGATACCCGCACCCCGCTCTCTTTCCTGCAGGATGCGCTGGTGGATATACTCCATGGCGCCGACATCGAGCCCGCGGGTGGGCTGGGCGGCAATGACCACTGCCGGCCGGCCGGCCAGTTCCCTGGCCAGCATCACTTTTTGCAGATTGCCGCCGGACAGGCTCTTGGTGACGGCATCCCGGCCGGCCGTCGCGATATTGTAGGCATCGATTAGATCATCGCTGTAGCGATGTATTCGTTTCGACTTCATCAGGCCCCAGGTTTGAAACCGGGTCGACGCATGATCTTCCAGAATCATGTTTTCCTCGACGGAAAGATCCATCAGCAAGCCGGTGCCGATCCGGTCCTCGGGGATTCGGCCCATCTTCAAGTTTATGGCAGACGAGGGGTTGCCGAATCGAAGGGGTTGACCGGTGATGCTTATGCTTCCCCGGACCGGATCCCGCAGACCGAACAGTACCTCGGAAAGCTCGCGCTGCCCGTTGCCGGAGATCCCGGCCATTCCCAGGATCTCATTTTGTCGAACCGCCAGGTGGAGGTTCTTTATTGCCGGCAGATCCCTGTCGTTCAAGGCATCCAGGTTCCGAATTTCCAGCACGGGCGGTCCGGGTTCGAGCGGTTTTTTGGCGATATCTTCCAGAAGGTCGCGGCCCACCATCAGATTGGCCAGCTCCCGGACGTTGGTCTCGGCGGTAAGGCGTTGGGCCACAACCCGTCCGCCCCTCAACACGACAACGCGGTCGGAAATGTCCATGACCTCGTTTAATTTGTGGGAAATAAAAACCACCGCCCGCCCCTGGGCGACGAGGGATTTCAGGGTTTTAAAAAGGTCGTCGGTTTCGGCCGGTGCCAGAACGGCTGTCGGCTCGTCCATGACGAGGATATCCACGTCCCGGTAAAGGGCCTTGAGGATTTCGACTTTTTGCTGCTCGCCCACCGACAGGGTCCACACCCGGGCATCGGGGTCGATTTGAAGCCCGAACTGCACCTCCAGATCCAGCAGCTTGCGGCGGGCCTTCTTCATATCCAGGAAAGGGCCCCGGCCGGTGTCGGTGCCGATGACGATGTTTTCAAGCACCGTTTGAGAGGGAACCAGGGCAAAGTGCTGATGGATCATTCCCACGCCCAGGGCAATGGCGTCTTTGGGCGATGCCAGATCGGCTTTTTGGCCTTTGATGAAAATTTCACCTTCATCACAGGCATAATAACCGAAAAGGATATTCATCAGCGTCGTCTTGCCCGCCCCGTTTTCTCCCAGCAGGGCGCAGATTTCACCGGCATACAGGTCGAAGTTAACATCATTGTTGGCCGTCACATCCAGGAAATATTTCGTAACGGATGACATGCGGACCATTGGCTGGCGGGCAGAGGGCATTAAAAAACCTCAGAGGTTGGATACAATTGCTGTATAAATGTGCCATTAAAGCTGATAATTGTCGGACCAATTCGAAATCCGAAGCACGAAATCCGAAACAAATTCGAATTACCAAAATACTAATGACCTAAACAGAACTGCGGTCGGGGTAGTGGCAGTTGTGTCATTGTTTTGGTTATTGGAACATCGTGATTTAGAATTTGTTTCGTATTTCGATTTTCGTGCTTCGAATTTCCCTTATCGGATTTAATCCGATAAGGGCTTCTGTTCATCCACCGGCACACGATAGGTTCCGTTGATAATCTTTTGTTCGAGATCCCTGACTTCTTTGATCACATCGGCCGGCAGGGTTTTTTCAAATGAATGAAACGGTGCCAGGCTGGCGCCACCTTTGCCCATCATAGACCACTCACCCAGATCCATGGATACCCAGGCTTTTTTCTGCACCATTTCAATGGCAAACTTGATGGTCGGATACATGTCCCAGACCGGTCCGGTAATGACCACCTCCGGTGCCAGGGCATTCTGGTCGGACATGTTGCCAAAGGCCAGTATACCTTTTTCTTTGGCAGCTTCAAAAACGCCGAAGCGTTCCGCATAAATCAGGTCCGCGCCGGCTTCAATCTGAGCGATGGCCGCTTCTTTGGCTTTGGGCGGATCAAACCAGCCACCGATATAGGATATTTTGACCTTGACTTTGGGGTTGACTTTGAGGGCACCGGCTTTGAAGGCATTCACCAGGCGGTTGACCTCCCCGATGGGAATCGCCGCAACCACACCGAGCATATTGCTCTTGGTCATCCGGCCGGCGATGATGCCGCAAAGATAGGCGGGTTCATGGATCCAATTGTCAAAGACGGAAAAATTTGGTGCCACCGGGCCGAATTCCGACCCAAAGGCAAAGGCAATCTCGGGATAATCCTTGGCCACCCTGCGGGCCGGCTCTTCGCCCGCCAGAAAGGCATCGCCCACGATCAGGTCAAATCCCCTTTCGGCATACTCCCGCAAAACTTTCTCGAAATCAGCAGCAGCTATTTTTTCGGTAAACTCATATTCGATATTGCCCATTTCCTTCTGGGCTTTCAGGCAGGCCAGATGGATGACCCCGTCCCACGGTTCTTCAATGGCCGTTTGAAAAATGGCGGCGATTCTAAATGGTTTAGCATAACTTACTGAAAAAACAAATATAATTGAGAAAAGAACAATCATGGCAACCAGGGCAATTCTTTTCATAATGCGACCTCCTTCGGATCGTTCGATCGGTTTGGGTTTTGGAAATAGTTTCTTATAATACTGTCGGCAACATGTTCATGCAGGGAAGGGCAGATTCAGGCCGAGTTTTTAATGCGGCAAAAATTGGTCTGAACAGGATTTCTACTGTATCCCGGATAATGCTCCGGGTTGAAATAAAATTTTGCTTTTGCCCACCTCCTTTCTTATCTTATGTGGATGCTGGAATCACCCCCGCTCAAAGCGGGCGATGAATTGATCCGGAGAGTTGATCTCGGTCACCAGCGCCCGGACCGCAAACTCGCCGGGCGCTTCCGACACAATAATTTTTTTGCCCTTGGCATAGGCATACGCGAGCTCGATGGTAACACTGCAGCCGATATAGCCGCCCGGCAGCAGGGCATAGAATATGTCGGCATCATCGATTTCCGGAAAATGCTGCAGGGTCACCCGGGATTTGTAATCGGGATCAGCGTCAACTTCAGCGGGATCAAGATGAAAATAGGGGTGATGGACCATTGATCCGCAGGCCTTGATACGCTCGACCAAATGCTCGGCTTCGGCGTAAAAGCGTTTACTGGTCGCAACAAAGACGGTCATCGTCACCTTGTTCAGCTTCGAAATTATTTTTATATATATAACAGATGGTTAGAAAAACAATTTTAAATTAAGTCATTAAGGATTGGTATTTCAGTCTAAAGTTAAATTAACGCAATAAAGCAAAATTTCGGGTATATTTCAACTTAATTTAGCAGCCTGAAATAAAATTTTTTAGCCCTAAACTTATCAAAATGGACGGATAGGCAGCTTGCATGTTTTACCGGGTATGAATTTTTAGCTGATATGCAGGGCTTATTCCGCTGCAGAAAGGAGTTGTTCAATGGGAGTACCGACACCGTTGACCAAAGAGCAGGCCCCGGCCGAACTGCACCGTATTTATGACAAGATTCAGGCCAGCACCGGTGCAATGCCCAACCTGTTCGGGGTGGTCGCCCGTTTTCCAGCCGCCCTGAAAACCCTCGTACCGTTTTACGATGCCGTGATGAACCAGGGTGTCATTGAGGCCAAGTACAAGGAACTGGCCTATCTGAAAACATCCAGCATCAATGACTGCCGCTACTGAACTTACCACCACACTGCTTCGGCGAAGCAGGCCGGTGTTACAGACGAACAGATTGGGGCCTTAAAATTTTACCAGCGCAGTGATGCTTTCGATGAAAAAGAGAAAGTCACCATTCGCCTGGCGGATATCATTACGCGCGGGGCGACCGCTATTGATGATAGCGTGTTGGAGTATATCGAAAGGTATTATACCCAGGATGAAATCGTCGAGCTGACCATGGTTATTGCCCTTGCCAACCTGGTAAACCGGATTAATGATTCCCTGCAGATTGAACCCGACGCCACCTGAAAAGAAAATCAGACCGTAGTCGCCGGGCCCAACACCTTACCGAAACAACAGCAGGTTATATTCACTGAGGGCGCGGTCCAGTTTTCTGGCATCGCCCAGCAAGCGGTCCATCTGGGCCCAGAACCGGTGTCCGTGATTTTTAACCCGGGTGTGAACCAGTTCGTGCAAAATGGTGTAATCGATTAGCTCATCCGGCAACCGAACCAGGTTGACGTTTAGATTAATATTGTTTTTGTTCGAGCAACTGCCCCACCGGGTTTTCTGGTTCTTTATAAATACCCGGTTGTATTGGAAGCCGTATTTCAACGCCAAAAAATCGAGCCGGTCGATCAGGCGCCGGCGGGCGGCCGGCCGATCCAGGGGCTGGTTTTCTTTCAGGGCGCTGGCCACCGCTTCCATCTGCTTCATTTTATCGATCTGTTTTTGTATCCATCCGGCCTTGGATCGGGCAAACAATTCGGCCCGGGCAAACGATACACCCCGGGGAACCGCCACCCTTACCCCATTGTATGGCCTTACCGAAACGCTGATATGTTTGGCCCGGGCACTGCGCTCCATTTTAACCGATCCGACATTTTTTAACTCGACCGTTCTGGTTTTCATGCTGGACTTCGACTTTCCGCGTTTTAGATTCGATCATACACCATTGCGGCCTGGTGTAAAGTTGATTTGTGCGATCACGTCATCAGCCAATGCCATCCGGCAAAAAGGACCCTTGAGGACAAATCCCCCTGTCTCCCTTTCAAGCGGGGGAACCCCCTCTTGGCCGTGCATTCGCACCGCCATCCAATTCGCTGTGACAAGCTCCTGGAATATAAGATAACCAATTAATATTTCTATTAATTTTAATGTAACCCGCGCTGTTCGGGTCGCTTAAAAGAAATTAAAGATTCCCTATTAATTGCCGATAACATCAATATGCTTAAAAGCGGTATCAAAACCCCATCTAAGCAATTGCGTTGATTGTCATCTTGACATTTGGTCCCCGAACCACTTTTTCGGTAAATTCCCCCGGGACAAGTTGCCATGAAGTTCATGAAAACCATGCAAAATTTACTCAGTGACTACACGGCTGAATTGACCAGCATCAACGAAAAGCTGGGACGCAACAGCAGTGAAAAGAATAGGGCTGCCGACCATACCTCTGAGGTTCAACAGGCAATTGAGAACCTGATTTCTTCCCTGCCCACCATTATCATCGGCCTGTCCCGGGATAATAACATTGTTCTTTGGAATGCTACGGCGGAGCAGGTTCTAGGGGCCGAAGCCGACGATGTGATGGGGATGCACCTGAGCCAGTGCGGCCTGGAGTGGGATTGGGATAAAATTGCCGACGGAATCCTTCAAAGTCGCTATAACAACAAACCCATGCGGGTGGATGACGTCGGATTCCGCGGGCCGGAAGGCGATGAGCGTTTTCTGGGCCTGACCGTCAACCCCTTAAATGGTGACGGCAACAGCATTCTTGGTTTGACCATCATCGGGGCGGATATTACCGATCGCAAAAAGATGGAATCCCAGTTGCAGCAGTCGCATAAAATGGAAGCCATCGGGCAGCTGGCAGCCGGAATTGCCCACGAGATCAACACACCGGTGCAGTTTGTGGGTGACAACACCCGCTTTTTCCAGGAAGCTTTCGACGACTTAAACCAGGTCATCAAAAAGCTACAGGCGGCATTGGCAGCCGCCAGATCAAACACGCTCACCGATGCCCTCTTTGAAGAAACCGAACAACTCATCGAGGAAATCGATCTCGAGTATCTCGAAGAGGAAATTCCGCTGGCCATCCAGCATTCCCTCAAGGGTGTGGAGCGAATTGCCAAAATCGTGCAGGCCATGAAAATTTTCGCCCATCCGGGCATGGTCGCCAAAGAGCATGTGGACATCAACAAAGAAATCGAAAAAACCATTACCATTACCCGCAACGAATGGAAATATGTGGCCGATCTGGAAACCGACTTTGACGAATCCCTGCCGCTGGTGCCCTGTTTCCGGGCTGAATTCAACCAGGTCATTTTAAACATGATCGTCAATGCCGCCCATGCCATTACCGAAAAAAATGATGAAAACAAATCCGAGAAGGGCACGATCCACATCCGCACCGCTCACGAAGGCGACCGGGCAAAAATCTGCATCAGTGATACAGGCCACGGGATTCCGGAAGATATCCGGCACAAGATTTTTGATCTTTTCTTTACGACCAAGGAACCCGGCAAGGGAACCGGACAGGGATTGGCCATATCACATTCCGTGATCGTCAAAAAACACCATGGCACCCTGACCCTGGAGTCCCAGGAAGGCAAGGGGACCACATTTCATATCGGCCTGCCGCTAGAGGTGCAAACAGAAGAAGATGACTGAAACCACCCCAAAACGGATCCTGTTTGTAGATGATGAACCCCTGGTGCTCAAGGGCTTGCAGCGAACCTTGCGCAAAAGGCGTGCTGAATGGGATACGGTGTTTGCCGCCAATGGCAAGGAGGCCCTGGAAATCCTCGATCAACAACCCATGGATGTCATTGTTTCCGACCTCAAGATGCCGGACATGGACGGTATGCAGCTGTTGACCAAAGTTAGGGAGCGTCACCCCCACATGGTCCGCATTATTCTTTCCGGAAACACGGAACACGAGGTAACCTTGCGGTCGGTCCAGTACGCCCATCAAAATCTAACCAAACCCTGTGATGCAGAGATTTTAAAGCAAACCCTGGCCAAACTGTTTGCCCTGCGTGAAATCCTGGCTGACGAATCCGTAAAAAAAATCGTCTCTCAAATCGAATCCTTGCCCAGCCTGCCATCCATTTACAGCGCGATAATCGAGGAAATGCAGTCGGAAGATCCGTCGATAAAAAAAATAAGCGCCATCATTTCCAAAGATCTCAGCATGACGGCCAAAATACTGCAGGTGGTCAATTCGGTTTTTTTCGGGCTGGCCCGCAAAATCAGCAGCCCCCAGGAAGCGGTCGTGCTGCTGGGTCTTGAGACCATCAAGGCCCTGGTGCTGTCGGTTAAAATATTTTCGGAATTCAGTCAGAAGAATTATTCCTGGTTTAATGTTGATGACCTTTTCAACCACAGCATGTCCGTCAGCGCGAATACCAAGGCCATCGTTAAAACCGAAAAGCTGAGTGGTGACCTGTTAAACCACTCCCTGATGGCCGGCCTGCTGCATGACCTGGGAAAGCTGATCCTGTTGACCAACTTTCCCAGACCCTACAAACAGGTTTTGACCACGGCCAGGGAATCCGGCCAGAATCTGTGGGATATGGAATATGAAGCCTTTGGCACCAGCCATGCTGAAATCGGCGCCTATTTAATGGGCCTTTGGAATCTGGAAACACCGATTATCGAGGCCATTGCCTTTCACCATCGCCCGGCCAACAGCATGTCTGAGAATATGGGCCTGCTGACCGCCGTCCATGTCGGCAATGCCATCGACCATAACGGACAAGCCTCAGCCAACGGGGATACGGGTTTGGTGTGCGATGCCCATTACCTGGAGACAGTCGGCGTAACCGATCGATTATCTGAATGGTGCCAGGTTTGCAGCCTGTTGGCCGAAAGGAATTAAAGCAGATGAAAGACAAAATACTGTTAGTGGATGACGAACCCAAGGTACTGGCAGCCATCAAGCGTCAATTGAGAAAAGAATTCCAATTTGAGACAGCGCTGAGCGGTGAAGAAGCCCTGAAAATCATCGACGAAAAGGGACCCTTCGCCGTTGTCGTCTCCGATTACCATATGCCGGGCATGAACGGCATCGACTTTCTATGCAGGGTAAAATCGGTCGATCCCGATACCGTTCGCATGATGCTGACAGGCTCGGCGGATATGTCCACCGCTATTCAGGCCGTCAACGAAGGCAGTATTTTTCAATTTCATCCCAAACCGTGCCCGGCCGAAACACTGGGAAAGGCCATCAAAAGCGGTATCGATAAGTATCGCGCCACCACCAACAGCCAGAGCGAGATGAAAAAGGTCAAAATGTCGCTGGAGCAGGCCAGCCGGATTCAGCAAACCCTGTTGCCCAAATCCGACCCTGATATAGAGGGTTATGACATAGCAGGCAAAAGCATCTGGTGTGATGAAACCAGCGGCGACTACTATGATTTTATCCATCCCGAGGATTGGAAGCAGGAAAAGATCGGCATCGTCGTGGCGGATGTCATCGGGCACGGGATTTCCGCCGCCCTGCTGATGACCACGGTACGGGCCTCGCTGCGCGAGCGCATCCTCAGCGCCGGCAATGGCCCGGCCATTGTGAACCATGTCAACAACAGCCTGGTCAAAGATATTGAAGAACTCAACCTGTTCGTCACCATGTTTTACAGCGAGATTGATCTGAACCAGCGCTGCTTTCGCTGGGTGCACGCCGGTCATGAGCCGGCCCTTGTCTATGACGCTGCTAAAGACTCATTTGAAACCCTGGGGGGCGATGGGGTGCCTTTGGGAGTTATGGGTGATTGGGAATACGAGGAAGCCCAGATCGGCATCGAACCGGGACAGATCATTTTAATCGGAACCGACGGCATCAAAGAAGCCTACAACGCCCATGGAGAATATTTCGGCAACGACCGCTTGATGACAGTTGTCCGCGAGCATGCCGCCAGGCCCGCTAAAGACCTCTTGAAAGAGGTGTTTGACGCCCTGAATCGTTTCCGGCACCCGGCCGAACGAAAAGACGATGAAACCTTGGTCGTTATAAAGGTTAATTAGTGACAAGTGCCGAGTAACGAGTTCTGCGAAAATATTTAACGGGGTTTATCGATTAGTTAAACAGTGTGAAGGATATTATCATTTAACCTTGCGCCCTGTGCCGTGAGCCTTGCGCCTGTGCCTTATACCTTCCACCCTAAACCTTCTACCTTTCTTAATCCATCACATGCTTGACCAGATGGCCCAGTTCGGGAAAGATCAATTCCCGGCAGGCCAGTTTGCAGGCGTTGATGCTGCCCGGCATGCAAAACACCACCGTATCTTCAATCACACCGGCGGTTGCACGCGATAAATAGGCGGCTGATCCGATCTCTTTAAAACTCAATTGAGCAAACAGCGGGCCGAAACCGGTCAACACTTTGGCAAACAGGGGACTGATCGCTTCGATGGTGACATCCTGGGGGGTGATGCCGGTCCCGCCGCTTATCAGAATCACCTGGGGCTGTTCGTTGCGGATGACGCTTTGAACCGTTGATGCAATGATGTCGGCGTCATCGGGTATAACCTGGTGATGGACGATTTGATGTCCCGCGGTGGCGGCGGTCTTGCTGATCCATTGCCCGCTGGCATCATCTGCCAGGGCCCGGGTCGTTGAAACCGTAATGATGGCGATGGTGACGGTTCGCGGCGCATGCTTTTTATGTTCGTGGGTGCTCATACGGGTTCCTCTGTACCTTTTAAGTTGTTTATTGGCCCGCTGTCGCCTTGCCGGCTGGATGCTGGCATTAAAAGGTACAAGGCTGAAGGTATAGGGTATATGGTGAAGGCGCAAGGCTCACGGCGCGGGGCGCACGGTCTATAACATGATGCTATCCTTCCTCTGGTTTTTGGTTTCCTCATTTCGCATTCCCAAATCCACATTCTTAGGCTATGTTTCTACAGCAGTCCGAAATGGAGATCAACACCAAAGTCTTTTGCTATTGCTAGTGCGGACAACCCCCTTGAATTGATCTTGATTTTACCGGGTATATTATCTATGTTGAGGCTGCAGTTCAAACACCAAACACCAAACACCAAACACCAAATACTAAACACCAAATACTAAACCATGACGATTTCCTGCACCGGTGTGATATTATCCGGCGGATTGAACACTCGCTTCGGCGGTCAGAATAAGGCCTTCAGTCAGGTCGGTGGAAGGTCCATCATAGACCGACTGATAGATGTTTTTGCGGGTCTTTTCGATGAAATCATTCTGGTGACCAACCATCCCCGGGCTTTTGTAAAGTGGGATTTGACCATTGTTACCGATATTTTTAACCAGCGAAGCTCGTTGACCGGCATCCATACCGGACTTTTTTACGCCAGCAATCCCTATGCCTTTTTCTCGGCCTGTGACACGCCGTTTTTGAAAAAGGAGCTGGTTGAAGTTCTCATCGAACAGATCGATCAAAAGATGGACATCATCATGCCGGAAACCAGCGCCGGTTTTGAACCCCTGTGTGCCATCTATTCAAAACGATGCCTTAAGCCGGCCGCAGACCACCTTACCGCCAACAAATTAAAGATCCAATGGGCATTTCGCTCCAACCGGATTAAATACATACCGGAAAAGGTGTTGCGCGGCGTCGATCCGGAACTCAACTCTTTTTTTAACGTCAACACGCCGGAGGACCTGGAACGGGCGGAGGAGATGATAGCTGAAGGCTCAAAGCTGAAAGCTCAAAGCTGAAAGACCGGAGCACTGAAGTAGTTTATTGCAAGCCGCCCCGCCCCATCGGGGCTGATCGTCAATATGATAAGATCCTTTTATGCCAGATCTTTGAGCTTTCAGCTTTGATTAATCGAAAAGGTGCTGTTATGGATCTCAAGCGTATGATTGAAGCCATCAAGGGGAATCCTGATTACGACAAAGTCGGAATGATCCTGTGCCACAATGGCGTGGTGCGGGGCACCTCGCGAGACGGACGTGCGGTCAAAGGGCTCCGGGTTGCGGTGGATCATCAAAAACTGGCGGGCATTCTCGCCGCGCAAAGAAAAACAGCGGGCATCGTCGATATCAGCGTCGAGATTGCCGCCGACCGCGATCTTGCGGTCGGCGACGATGTGATGCTGCTGGTGGTGGCCGGAGATATCCGGGAAAATGTCATTGCCGTATTAACGGATACGCTCAATCTGATTAAGAGTACCGTGACGAAAAAGACAGAATATTTTGCATGATTGTGGATAAATTCCGCAAAGGAAACTAAATTCGAAGCACGAAATCCGAAACTCGAAACAATTTCGGAATTTCAAATTTAAAAATTCCAAACGGCATTCTAATATTTCATAGATATCGTTTTAAATTTTGGTCATTGGATATTCGGGTCTGTTTCGGCCCGCCCCGGCGCGACTTGCTAGGTTTAAAGCACGGTTGCTCAAATCTATAAATTTAGCTTTTTATAGAATAAAGTGAAATTCAACAGGTCTGGGCCAGGGATTTCGATATTCGATATTCGAATTTATTTTTAATAAAATGATTAGGAAATAGAAAGACAGCAAGGGGAGAATCATGTCTTCATTTACGCATCTGGATGAAAAGGGTCGCGTCAGGATGGTGGATGTTACCGAGAAAAAACCGACCGTCAGGAAAGCCGTGGCCGGAGGCTCGGTTTTCATGATGCCGGAAACATTTCAGTTGATCAAGGATCAAAAAGTCAAAAAGGGCAATGTGCTTGAAACCGCCCGGATCGCCGGGATCATGGCTGCCAAAAAAACCCCGGAACTCATCCCCATGTGCCATCCCCTGCATCTTACCCATGTACGGGTGGACTTTGATCCGGACGAAACCCATTGCTGCATCGGCATCCGGGCGGCCGTCCGCACCATCGACCAAACCGGTGTGGAGATGGAAGCGCTGACCGCGGTGTCGGTGGCGGCACTGACCCTGTATGATATGTGCAAATCCTATGACCGCGAAATGAGAATCTCCGATATTCAGTTGCTTGAAAAATCGGGCGGCAAGAGCGGGGCGTTTAAGCGGTCGGATTAGATCTTTTTGGTGTTTGGCATGTGGTGTTTTGCTGAAAATGCAGACGGAATGGATCCGGTTAAACCAAACACCAAACACTAAATACTAAACACAAACCACCATCACGAATAAACAAGGAATTTTAACACACCCATGAATCGGAAAACCAACTTTTTAAACACAAGTATTGCAGTATTCATGTTCATATTTGCCCTGGTGGTTTGCGGCTGTGAGCCGACGGTTAAGAAAATCAGAAAAGAATACGTTATGGAGAAAGTTTCGTCGTGGTCGCTGCCGGAATTTACGGATGATCTGCGCCACGACGGACTGGAACACAGCATCTTAAAAAGCCTTTCCTACCTCCATAAGATTCCAGCCGACCGTGAGTTTGTTTTCGGCCCGGACCGCTATAACACCGACCACATGATCGTATCCCTGGAGCACTTTTTAGATTTCATTCAAACCCAGCCATCCCAACAGGATTTAAATGACTTTATCCACTCCAACTACCGGGTTTATCGCTCGATAGGGCGCGACGGGCGGGGGGAAGTATTATACACCGGCTATTACGAACCCCATTTGAGAGGCAGCCTGCTGCAGTCCGATGGATACCAGTTTCCGATTTATTCACGACCCGATGACCTGATTGCCATTGACCTGTCGCTTTTCAATGAAAAATTTGCCGGTGAAAAAATTATCGGCCGCTATGCGGATCAAACCGTGGTGCCCTACTATGAGCGCAGCGAAATCGATACCCACCGCATCCTTGAAGGCCGGGCCGAAGTACTGGCCTGGGTGGAGGATCCGGTGGATGTTTTTTTCCTGCAAATTCAGGGATCCGGCAAAGTGTATCTGGATAACGGGGAAGTTATTAACGTTCATTATCAAACCACCAACGGGCAACCCTATCGCAGTATCGGCAAGCTGTTGATTGATGACGGCAAAATATCGGCGGAAGAAATGTCCATGCAAAAAATCCGCGAATATTTGCACGCCCATCCGGAGGAGATGGAGGCGGTGTTAAATCATAATCCCAGTTATGTGTTCTTTAAAATCGAACCCGACGGACCGCTGGGCAACATCAATGTCAAATTGACACCGGGGCGCTCCATCGCCCTGGATCGCTACCTGTTTCCCCCGGCGGCCCTGGCTTTTATCCAAACCCAAAAACCGGTGATCGATGCCAGCGGACAAATTCACAGCTGGCAGCCGTTTGCCCGCTTTGCCTTAAATCAGGATACCGGCGGCGCTATCCGTGGGCCGGGTCGGGCGGACCTGTTCTGGGGCAATGGGCCCTATGCCGAAATAGCCGCCGGACACATGAAACATACCGGCGAGCTGTTTTTTCTGGTGTTGGATCCGGATGCTTGATAAGGGGTTCCCGGTCCTGGAATCTAGAAGAGGTCAGAAAGAAATAGGGCCGCCCACCGCGGCGGCCGAATTCAAACCGCCGGTATTCCAGATTCGGTCGGCACGATGGCCGACCCTGCGCCATGATCTACAACTGCAGACAGTTGGATGACCATCGTGTATAT
>JAFDCJ010000390.1 GCA_019312835.1 Deltaproteobacteria bacterium | reverse complement strand
TTCCGGAGCCCGCCACGTAAAGGATGGCAAAATAGTGCCAGATCCGCGCAAATTTTACCCGCATTGAATCCTCCACGCCCACGCCTCCGGGAGCGTCCGCGCAGATGGCTTCCGCCACCCGGTGTCGGCTCTGCCAGATCATGGCAATCATCAATATGGTGATGATGAGGCCGGTTGCAATAAAAAACAGATTGAAAAGCGTTTCACTGCGGCCCGCGATGCGGAAAATAAAGCCGGGCGTAATGACGATGGCGGCGACCAGGGAGATGCCGACGATCCAGTGATACAGAAATTTTGCATCCCGGTCCTGCAGCGGCAACAATCTTAACGCCGGCCGCTCCGGTGACATGATGATCCTGGCCGCAAACATGATCACCGCCAAGTAGTAACTGGGGATTAACAAATTGGAGACGATCCAGTATCCGGCGTCTTCCTGCCGGAAAAGCAATACCAGCAGAATGAAGGTGGTCATCATATAAGCTGCGACACCTAAAGCATTCAGCAAAAGGCGGGAGATGAAACGGCCGACCTGCTGAAGCCTGCCCAAAGTCACCGATGCCAGAATCTGTTTCCGAAGGCTGCCGGTTAGGCGTCGCACCAGCCGTTCAATGACAATACCGCAGGCAATGATCCCAAAACCAATCAACACGGTCATCCATAGATGGCCGCTGCCCTTGCCGCCCGATAGGCGGTTGAGGACAGTATGCCATTTCATGGAGCGTTCCTGGTCGGCTGAAAAAAAGGCAACCACCTGGTCTAAAAGAATGGAAGCTCCCAGGGCCAGATCATGAAACCGGTGTTCGGTGGCAATGTCCCCTTCACCGGCCTCTGCTGCGGCGCCCGGTGATAATTTTCCGGCGGCTTCCTGCTTCAGCTTTGCAGCCAGGACCTGCCGGGCCTGTTCATCGCTGATGCCGGCCAGATAGGCATCCACTTCTTCAGGGGTCATATTTTCAGGAATCTGCCCTTTTTGCCCTTCGGTATACTTTTTCTGGGATTTAGCCACTACGGCCATATTGGCGGCCGCTGCGGTTCCGGCAACTAAAAAAATCAGCGCAACAAGCAAGATAAGGACACCACAGCCGTTTTTGATGGAGACAGGCCATGAATATTTCATTGCGTTCGAACCCCCTTGATCTTTTTTTTTAAAACCACCATTTACATATTGGAATTGACTTCTTTTTGCAATGCAATTTTATTCGGGTTCAACGGTTCCGGATTCTGGGTTGCCGGTTTTCAATGACTATGGCAATTCTAGCACCGTAAGGTTATCAACCCTTACAGGAGACGATCAACGCGGGTCTCCGAATGTTAACCTCTGGACCTTTGAACCCTGAATCTATGAACGGTTTGGTTTTTATGAATTTCTTTCGAGAATTACTTCAGTATCCGTATTCTCATAGACTTCGCGGGCAAGCTGTCTTAATCTGGCTTTGACTTGCATGAAATCATCGATGCTGATTTGATCATCCATGGGATCAAGCCTGACGGTGAGCCATAACCGCCGACCCGTTTTTATGATTTCAACCGCCAGGGCTCTGGCATTTAACCGGTCTTTCAGCGGCAGCAGTTTCTCTTTAAACGGCTTAACGTACTGCTCCTGCGGTGCGGCCAGTAAAAGCTCTTTAACGCCGCTTTTTATCAACACAAGGGGATCTTTAATAAAGAGAAAGCTGAGGATAATGACCAGAATCTGATCGATATAGCGATCGATCCATCCCAGCGCAGTGCCCTTGAGCAGCATCGTGATCCCAAAGGCGATCCCGACGGCACCACTGACAACCGCATTGACCAGCCAGGGGCCTGGGTTTCGGCCTGCAGGAACTCCGAACCGGCCTGTTTGAAGCCCTTTCTGCAGGTCAAAAAGAGGGCCAAACAGCCCAGCACGGCCAGCGCCACGTAAATGGTCAACAAGCCCAAGACCGGCTCTCGGCCGCCGGAAAACAACACCCCAATGTTTGAATAAAGGGCCATCAGCAACAACACCAGAATGGAGGCGCCTTTTACCAGAACCATCAGAGACTCGAATGCAGAATAGCCCAGGGGATATTCACGGGTTTCCTTGCCGTAAATAAGCCGCGTGATTTCAAGGGAAAAAAAGGACATGATACCGGATATTAGATTGAACATGCCGTCCAGCAGGATGACACTGGACCCGGGTCGCCAAAAGCAACGGTGGTCATCGCGGCCTGCGTGGTGCCAGACAATGGTGGTAAAACCAGAAACCATACGGGGAATAATAACGGCCGAAAGGTCTGCGATGAATACTTGCGAATCGGTTTGGAATCTGTAATGGTTTTGGATATCAGGCTCGACGAATGCGCTTGCGGGTTCATTCCCCACAACCGATGCCGGCCAACTTCTTTTTCAACACATCGAGCTCCAGCGGTTTCAACATATAGCCGTTGAACCCCATGGCGATGGCCCGTTCTTCATTCAGATCAAACTCGCTGGCGGTGATCGCGAGGATGGGGGTCGATCGGGTCGAGTCTGTCTCCAATCGGCGTATTTCGGCGGTCAGCTCGTAGCCGTTCATTTCCGGCATTTCAATGTCGGTCAAAATGACATCGTAGGCCTTCTGCTGGTATAATTTAAGCGCTACGACGCCGTTTACCGCCAGATCAACCCGGTAGCCCATCGCGGTCAATTGACTTTGCATGATTTCGCGATTGATGTCATTGTCTTCTACCAGCAGGATAGTATCGATCGGCTTGGCAGCGCTTTGATCTGCTTTTGTATCCTTGCCGCCGCCCAGCATTTGCCGCTCTTCCTCATAATCGGCAAATGTCAGCGCAATGTTGCGGAAAGTGTCCTGCAGTTCCACAAAGGCTTCGACGAGATCGGGATCAAAATGCTTGCCTTTGCCTTCAATGATGATTTGCACGGCCTTTTCATGGGGAAATGGGGGCTTGTAGACGCGTTTGCTGATCAGCGCATCGTAGACATCCGCCAGGGCCATCAGCCGGCCGGCCAGCGGGATCTCATCACCTTTAAGACCCGAGGGGTATCCGGTTCCGTCCCACTTTTCCTGGTGGGTGTGTGCGATTTCTCTGGCATAGCGCAAAAACGTATCGCCGCCCAGTTTTTGCTCCGTGATCATTAAGGCGTCATGCCCGTAGATGGTATGTTTTTTCATTTCCTCGAATTCTTCATCGGACAGCTTGCCGGCTTTCAGCAGAATGTGGTCCGGCACCCCCACCTTGCCCACGTCATGCAACGGTGCGGACAGATAAAGCATCTCAATGGCTTCATCATTTAATTCGTCCCGGTAGCGGGGATGATCCTTCAGTTGCACTGCCAGAGCCTTAACATAATTCTGGGTGCGCTTGATGTGCCCGCCGGTCTCGGGATCCCGATACTCGGCCAGGGTTGCCAGGCTCTCAATGGTAACGGCCTGGGTGAGCGCCAGCCGACGGGTGCGTTCTTTTACCAGATTTTCCAGATGATCCTGGTACTGCTTGAGTTCGAGGTGGTTGCGTACCCGGGCCCTTACGAGTTCAGGATTAATCGGCTTGGTAAGATAATCCACCGCGCCCATGCCAAGGCCTTTGGCTTCATCTTCTTCATCCGCCAGTGCGGTGATAAAGATAATGGGAATGCTGCTGGTGCGGTCATCTGCTTTTAATCGGCGGCAGACCTCATAACCATCCATTTCCGGCATCATGATGTCCAGCAGGATGAGCGATGGTCTGGCTTTTTGGGCAATGCTCAGCGCGGTCTGGCCGTTTTTGGCAATCAGCAATTTATAACCCAATCCGTCCAGGGTTTCATGCAGCAGCTGCAAGTTGGTGGTGTTGTCGTCCACCAGCAGAATGTTGGCAGGCTGAACGGATTTATTTTCAGATGCGTTTACCGTATCGATCATTTTAAATATTCCCGGTAAGGATTGTGGCTCGTCATATCTCCTCGATGAAAATACGAAGCCAGTTCGGAGAGCGACGGCAAATCATTGATACACCGAGTGGAATCACGTTCAATCCAATAACGGTACTGAATTAATACGTTATTTCCAGTTTAATGGCAATGTAATTTTTTAAGATATGGATTTCACAGAGAAAACAAAATTTCCCGTGATTTGTTCCGTTCATTAGATGGGAAGGGAGCTCGAGGAAAAATGGAAAGTTGAATGATTGTGCTATCTGAAAACCCAGAACGCTGAACCTTGAACATTGAACCCTTTATGATCACCAGTTCCATTTGGCAAACAATCTGTCTAACTCGCCGGATTGAACCAGGTGGGGAAATCGATAATCAAATATTTTTTTGAGTTCCTGGCCCTTTTTATTATTGGCAAAAACAAGGTAGCGTTCGAGTTCCAGGACAGTTTCAACAGTGTAACGGCTGACGTCGATAATTCCATTGTTTAAGACCGACTCCACATCGTTGCGCGTATCCATAAAAAAGTCGATCTGATCTTTATCCAGCTGCCGCAAGATGCTTTCCCTGCTGGCGAATTCTTTTTTGATCACCGGCACTTCAAGATATTCATCATAGGCGTAGCCTTTTATCCAGCCGACTCTTTTGTTTTTGAGGGTCTCCTGCCCGTCCCATTGATTCAGCCGATTTTTCTTAAACAGCACCAAGACGTAATCTTTGACGAAAGGATATGTTGAGGATAAGGCGCCCTGGATCTTTTCCGGATGTACGCCGACCGCTGCATCCGCCTGTCTCTTTTTCACCAGGCTGACCGAACCCTTGTAGGATCGGATAATAAATTTGGTTTTGATACCCACCGGTTCGTATACGGCCCTGAAAATATCCCAGTATAGCCCGGTGCCGTCCTTGTTGGTCGCATTGGCCATTTCTTCGCTGGCCAGTATGATTTCTTCCGGCGAGCTGCCGGTCGCGGCTGGAAAACACATCGGACAGAGCAAAAAAATTATGATGCACAACGCTGCCTTTTTCATTCTTCACTCCTTCGCTCCAGGGCCAGGATGGCGCGCAAATTGGAAGGCTGTAACCTTTTTCCGTCTTTGGGATCTGTTCTTCATGGGTCTCAACATGACAAAATGGTTGACGAATTCACCCTGAGATGGTTTTAATTGACTCCAATTGTTTAGATCGGCAATAAATTCAAAACCTTTAGCGAAAAATGAAGAGGTCGGAGAATTGAAGCCCTGCACCCATCACCCCGACAGGCAAACCAGTTATGTCTGCATGAAACATGATATCCACATGTGCGAAGACTGCCTCGAGTGCCGGGATCCGGAAATCTACTGCAAATTTCGTTCAGCGTGCCCCATCCACTTCCTGACCAAACGCAAAGGGAATCTCGATGGTGATGAGAAGATCAAGGAGGCTTCCGGATAACTCTTTAAAATAATATAATTTTAAGATCTCAAGCGGTGTTCCCTATCTAAAAGCCATTCAGGAGGACCCATGAAAACCATCGCCTACCGTCCCATCGGCATCATTCACTCGCCCTTCAAAACCCCGACAGGTTCCCCCATTCAGCCGTCTGCTGCCGAAGGCACGGAGGCCAGGGTAGAGATATATGCAGAATTTGCCGAAGGGTTGCAGGATCTGGCGGGCTTCTCGCATATCTTTTTGATCTATCACTTTCATTTGTCCAAACGGTTTGCACTCAAAGTAAAGCCGTTTCTGGACGATCAGCAGCGGGGGCTGTTTGCGACCCGTGCGCCTTCACGACCCAATCCGATCGGTATTTCAGTCGTGCGGCTGATGAAAATAGAAAGCCCCGACCTGTATATTCAAAACGTTGACGTCATCGATGGCACACCGCTGCTGGATATCAAACCCTATGTGCCGGCCTTTGACGTCCATTCGGCCGACAAAATCGGCTGGATCGAAAACAAGACCTCACAGATTAAAGAAGCAGCGGATGAC
This sequence comes from Deltaproteobacteria bacterium, assembly GCA_019312835.1. Classification (GTDB taxonomy): domain Bacteria; phylum Desulfobacterota; class Desulfobacteria; order Desulfobacterales; family JAFDCJ01; genus JAFDCJ01. The sequence continues at coordinate 6,717 of JAFDCJ010000390.1, read as the reverse complement.
GGTAGGTTCATAGATGACTAGAAGTGGTTTCAAACGAGGCGGGGAGCCGTTACCTGAAGGAAATCAGTAAGGAGAGCACAGGGTCAGAAACGGCCCTGCTGTTTATTTTCCAACCATCACCATCCTGATCTCAAAATTCCATCACACTTCCAACGGTGTTGAGGAAAACCTTCTCTTTGAAGGCATTGGATAGCGCTACAAAGGCTTTCGGGCCGGTGCAGTGCCCGAGGCCGATTTTTTCCAGCCCGACAGCACCCAAATGATCGACGATCTTTGCAAGCTTCTCATCGGAGGCTTTACCCAGATGCAGTCCGCCCAGGATGGCATGGATGCTGTTGCGTCCGGATATCTTTATGACGTGGTTGAGGGTGTTGACCACCCCCCGGTGGCTGCAGCCCAGCAGCACCACCAACCCTTTGGCTGTGTCCAGAATCAGGGCCCGGTCATCGGCCAGGGTATCGGGTGGATAATCATCTCCTTTTTTGAGATGGAACTCAGGCTCAACCCCTTCAAAATCATTTTCGAGCGCTATTTCTCCGGTAGTGGTGATACCCGGGGCGATCGAAACAGGATCTTTATCGAGCTTGATCGTTACACCCTTTTCTTCAATCGCCTGCCGGTCAACGGGGATGCCGATATATTTGTGATTTTCACCGGCTACTCTCAATTTGTGGTTAAACACATCCGGATGAGCGCAGAGGGTAAAGTTGGTGTTGCCGTCCAGCAGGCTTTTAAGGCCGCTGCTGTGGTCATAATGCCCGTGGCTCAACACCACCGTGTCGATACGACCGAGATCGATACCCAGAACCTTGGCATTGTTTAAAAGGCCTAGATTCTGTCCGGTGTCAAACAGAATGCAGCGATCATCGGTCTCAACATAGACCGAAAGACCGTGTTCACCCATCAGGTTCTGGCTGCCGTGTCCAATATTGTTTTCACAGAGGGTGGTGACTTTGAATTTCATTTTGGCTGCATTTCCTCTTTTGCAATTGTTAAGCGTTGATCCGGTGTGCTGATCAAGAAAAGCGGCCACCCGTCTTCGCTGAGGCTTCGCCGCGGCAAGCACTGAACCGCCCTTTCAGAGATGCTGAAATTTCGGAAAACCACCCTGGAACCTGACACCTGAAACCTGCCTGCCGGCCGCAGCCTGAAAGGCGAAGGCGGGAAAGCTTATGAAGGCCAATCGCGACGGCCGTTGTAAGCCAGTTCACCAAAAAACAAATAGCGAAAAACCAATAACGAATCCTAGGCCAGCTTGGCAATTGCATCCGCAACGGCAGCGTAGGCTTTGGTGACTTCCGATTTCGCGTGGATCTCCTGGTAGCACGCGCCCGAGTCGCCGCAGGTTACCATCTGGGGGTCAAAGGGAATCTTTCCCAGAAAGGGAATACCCATCTGCCGGGCGGTTTTTTCTCCACCGCCGGAGCCGAAGAGGTTGATCATCTCGTTGCAATGGGGACAGGCAAAACCACTCATATTTTCCAGCAACCCGAAAATTTCCATTTTTACGGTTTTACAAAAATTGATCGACTTGCGCACGTCTGCCAGTGCCACCTCCTGGGGAGTGGTCACAATAACCGCTTTGGCATCGGAGATGGTCTGGGCCACCGTCAACGGTTCATCGCCGGTGCCGGGCGGGGAATCAATAATAAGAAAGTCGAGATCCTGCCAATCGACTTCGCCGATAAACTGTTTGATGGCTGAAAATTTTAAGGGGCCGCGCCAGATAATGGCATCGTCCTTATTGGGGGTAAAAGATTCGATTGATATGGCTTTCAGATTATCGGAGTAGCGCAGGGGATTGAGTTTTTTATTCTGATTGACCTCGGGTACACCCTGCAATCCCAGCATCCGGGGCACATCCGGACCGTGCAGATCCACATCGATAATCCCCACCTGATAGCCTTTGTTTGCCAGGGCAATGGATAAGTTGACCGACGTGCTGGTTTTGCCCACCCCGCCCTTGCCGCTCATCACAAGGAGTTTATTTTTGATATTTCCCAACGATTTCGCTACAGCCGCATCCTGCTCCGCCTGCATTTGCCTGGGGTTTCTGGGCATATTGCTCTGAATTTCTACCATTGTTTTCGCTCCTGATTTAAAATATTTATATCCAATGACAATTGACGTTTATTCATACTGGATCGATACGACCACAACTCCCATAATGGTAACTGATTCCGGTGGTTTCAAGGGATCCCCATGAAAGATTGGTTATTTTCCATATTCGCTATTCAGTTTTTTTGCCGGACGCGGTTTTGGGGCCAATCCGATGAAAATCATCTTTTTTGCAGGAGGGGCAGCATTCGGGCCTGCCGGTGCCCAACGGCTCCTCCCACTCCCGGCCGCAATTATTGCAGAAAAAAATCCGTGCCGTGCTGACCAATTTATAGCTGCCGCCTTCGACATTGATGGCCTTGCCGTTAATCAGCGCATCCGCAACTGCCTGGCGGGCCCGTTGTACAATCCGGCCGAAGGTCGCCCGGGAAACGCCCATACGACGGCCGGCCTCCTCGTGGGACATGCCAAGCAAATCCGAAAGCCGGATGGCTTCGCGTTGGTCAACGGTGAGTCGGACCTCTTCCAGATCAAACATGGGGATCCCCCGGGGCTTGAAGTAACTGATTTCCGGATTAAATGCCACCCGGCGATGTTTTTGTGGTCTAACCATGCGATCTCCTTTATGAGAATATTCTCAAAACTTAAATATTCCTTACGCCGTTGTCAAGGGGCAACCAGCGGAATTCAGTTACGTTGCTCATCGCGCTGAAAGCAGTGGCATAATGGAATAATGCAGCGATGAAATATTGAGTAAAATCTATTTGTTATTTTATATTACCTAATGTTGTTTTGGAAGCAGTAACAATAGGCAGCCACCGTATCAAGAGATGAATCAAACGTGCGGTCGGTTCACAAGAAAGGCGCACGCTGGGACTTGGCGTATTTAACCATGCGTCCATCATCCCAACAATTTTTTATTCCAGGTAATAGCTTTAAACGCCTCAGGTCTGGTAGATGGCCTTCCCGGCACAGATGGTACGCTCTGTGCGGATATTCTTGATTTGATCGGTGGGCACCGTCCCGGGGTAATCGCTGAGGATGACCAAGTCCGCACATTTGCCGGCAGTAAGGCTGCCCTTGACTGAATCCTCGAGCTGGGCGTAAGCTGCGCCAAGGGTCAGCATGCGTATGGCCTCGTCCACACCAATGCCCTGCCGGACTTCAAAACCTTCCCGGTCTACACAGCACTGAATCGCATGCAACACCCTTAACGATTCAGTTGTAATCCGCCTCAGGTGGATTTGAAAACAACCAATTTAAACCTAAAGTTTTCCTAAAATATTCCGATTATTTAGACAGTAGCCCGATTTCAACCCCTAATCTGAAGATTTATCTGCCATGAACGCTGAAGAAAAAGCAACCAAAAGATATAACATTGTTATTTCTAAGTTATTCCAAGTGGTTATAAACCTGGGTGAAGAGCAGCAAGAGGCGCTTCTGCGTCATGCCGAAGAGCTGCTGGTAAAGGAAAAGCGATCCGGCATCCGTAAACCCTGCCGCATCCCCATCAATTATGCCGCTTATGACCGGGTCTTCTCCAATCATATCAAAAATATCAGCTCCAATGGGCTGTTCATCGAAACCCAGCGACCGTTGCTGGTAGGCGATGAAATTATAATGACCTTTCGGCTGGACGGTTTTGACAAACCGTTTAAAATCCGGGGGGAGATCGCCCACGCGACCCGTTCAGGGGTGGGGGTAGAATTCAAAAACATCAGCCCCTATATCGAAGAAATGCTCCGCACCGTTATTAACAAGATGAAATAAAGGCAATAAGTAAAACTTATTGCCTGGATGCATTGATCATCGTAATCTGGTCGTTGAGCGTCCAAAAGTCATATATGATCCCGATACCGAGCAATCCGCCGGTCAAAAGATACAGGATGCCGCTCAACCACTTGCCCATATACATTCGGTGAATGCCGAAAATTCCCAGGAAGGTCAGCAGGATCCAGGATAGATTATAGTCGACCCGGCCCGCATGGAACCGGATATCGGCCTGGCGATCCATTGAAGGTATCAGAAACAAATCGACAATCCAGCCGATAAACAACAGCCCAAGGGTAAACAGATAGATCGTACCGGATACGGGTTTGCCGTAATAAAACCGATGGGACCCCGTAAAACCGAATATCCACAGGATATATCCGATTGTTTTGCGATGTGTGTCGTGTCCGTTGGTCATTTTCTTCTCCTAATTTGAAAAACCAGATACCCATAAAGGGCCAGATTGATAAAGAGCACCACCAAACCCAGCAAAACTTGAAGGTTGCGGGTGAGCCCGCCCGGGTAAAGCAGAGGCATTACATAGTGGTCGACAAAATCCCCCCGATAGCCCTCCGACCCTGCCCGATGCCGCAACCAGTTCTCCAGCGGGGTCAGCGGACAGATTCCCCCCGTCAATTCTATCCAGATGGCCCACAAAACGGCCGGCAGATGCAGCCAGACAAACCAGCGCCGCCAGAGTATCAAACCGGCCCCCAGCGCGGCAAAAATAACAAAAAGCAGATGAATCAAGACAACGATATCGGCCAGAATACCGTAAGAAATCATAAAATATCTCGATTTTTTTTACAACTTGATAAAAAGCGATCGAATTCCGATTAAAAATTGCGGGATCCCTGGCCCGGACCTGCTTTCCTGAAATTTTCTAATTCAACTGGAACCCATCAAGCCTTCCTTTCAGAGCCTTATACGTAAAGTCATGGCGCCAGGGCGGGCCGAAATCCACAATTTCCTACCGTTCTTTCTCGGCCAGCTTCAACTTTACAAACAGCCAGGGGGCCCCCAGACCGCCCCACAAACCGATCAGGGCATATCGCAGAACCCGGTACAGACCAGCAGGTTCAAGCTGCTCAAAGCCAATACGCAAGCCATACCAAATGCCTATCAGAACAACCATTCCTGCAAGATAACGCGTCACCTGCTGCCACCAGGGTCCGTCGGAGCAAAACCACACCCAGCGTCTTTCCAGGACAACTCCGGTGGTGAGCCCCATGAACGCGCCAACCGCTGTTAACAGACCGCGGTTGCCGGGTGGAACAAACAACAGCAGCACGACCGGCAATCCCATGGAAACTCCAAGCTGGAGCCAGATACCCTTGTTTGTGCACCAGTTCCAGATGCGAGTGTCCAACCGGAAAAAAACAAATAGCACGACCGCGCCGATTGCATATCCGCCCAGAAGATCGGTGGGGAAATGAGCTCCCAGGTAGATTCGCGACAAGGGGATGGCAAGGACAAGAAATCCAGCCAGCAACCACAGGGGCATTATTTTAAAGCGCCAGGCCAGATAACCCCAGACCACAACGGCACTCTGGGTATGACCGCTGGGCAACCCGCCACTGTCTTCGTGGACGAACTTGATAACCCGGGGATCATAGTTAAACGGTCGTGGTTGGTCGACGAGCAACTTGGCGATTTCGTTCAGGTAGGCTGAAAACAACAACAGTACGAACAACCTGGCCCCGACCCGGCGATTGATGCACCAATACATCATCGGCATCAAAAGCATATAGAATTCTTTGTCTCCCAGAAAGGTCAGGACTTTAAACGGTATATCAAGAGCAGGGCTAAACTGTTGAAACCAAAGGACAACTTCAATTCCCCAATTCAAAACACTGTCCATCTTGCTTAATTGGCCGGGGCCTCCGCCACCTGCGGCAGTTTCCAGCGAATGACCTGTTTTTTATAATCTATGGAATATTCCACTTGCCTCAAAAAATTCATGCCGAGCAGCCCGCTGTAATTAATCGGGGCGCCTTCATGGGGTATGATGAGGACACTGGCGTCTTCCATTTTATAGGGACCCACTTTTATGAAGCTGACTTTGCCCATGTGGGTGCTGATACTGGCGCCCCCGGCAACCTGGGCCAACCCTTTCTTTAAGGTGACGATATTAAGCTGATCCGCCACCTTGCGATTCAAAACGATCTGTGAAGCCCCCGTATCCAGCAAAAGATTGACCACGACCTCAAGGCCTTCGTTGTTAACCGTTACCGGCACCAATATACGGTTGCCTTCCAGCATCACCTTGGTTTCGGTATTTTCCAGCAATTTCTCCCGGGCCGCCTGAGCTGCTTTGCGTTTTTCCTCTTCTTCGATTTCCTGGGCCTGCTGCAGCTTTTCAATTTCCTGGCGGTGCAGCTCTTCTTGCTGCCGAAGTTGTTCCTCCTCCCTTTTCAGGGCCTGGGATTTTTCTTCTGTTGACAGATTGTCATATTTTTCCCGGTATACATCTGCCTGCTGGCGATATTTTTCCGGGATACTGGAAAGATCGTCGACATAGTAAATGTTACCCTCGTCATCGACATATCTGTAAAACTCCGCTCGCAATATGGGCGACCACAATACCAGAAGGCACAGAAATACAACCAATTGCCTGAAGTATAACATAGCGTTATTCATGAATTTGAATTACCGTCAGTTCGTTATTCAAACAGGGTTAATGGTTGGTGAGATTGATCACACGATCGGCTGTCAAACCATCCAATAACCAATAACCATTAACTGTCTTTGAGCCAGTGCACGATGGAGTTCGCATAATATGATAACACATCATACTCCTCGGCGACAACCTTGTAAATCCCGTCGGATTCAACCACCAGGTGTCTTAATTTTAGCATATTCAATCCATCCAGGATGGTTTGGACCCGG
>JAFDCJ010000389.1 GCA_019312835.1 Deltaproteobacteria bacterium | reverse complement strand
CACCTTGTCGGTCTGGATATCGGCTCCCGGTCCATAAAAGCGGCTGAAATCACAGAAACCAAGCGGGGTAGCACGCTGAAGCATTTTGGCAGTATTGATATTCCTCACGGAGCCATCGAGGAGGGTACGATTAACGACCCGGAAACGGTCTCCGAATCCATTCAACAGCTACTGAAATCCTGCGGCATCAAGGAAAGCAATGTGGCCGTATCCATCGGCGGTTATTCGGTGATCGTTAAAAAGATCATCGTTCAAACCATGGCTGAGGAGCAGTTGCAGGAAACCATCCATTTCGAAGCCGAGCAGTACATTCCGTTTGATATCAGCGACGTCAATCTGGATTTTCAGATACTGGGGGAAAGCGAAACCAACCCCAATCAAATGAATGTCTTTTTGGTAGCGGCTAAAAAGGAAATGGTGGATGACTATATTAATCTGGTGAATCTGGCCGGACTCAATCCCTGCATCATCGATGTCGAAGCATTCGCCCTGCAAAACAGCTTTGAAGCCAATTATGATGTCCAAAAAGAAAATATCGCCCTGATTGATATCGGTGCCAGTAAAACATCTTTAAACATCCTGAAGGATGCGGCATCGGTATTCATGCGTGACGTGTCCCTGGGGTGCGGTCAAATCAATCAAAAGATAATGTCGCTGATCGAGTGTTCGTTTGAAGAAGCCGAGGAGCTCAAATATGGCAACAAGCCGGACAAGCTCTCTCCGGATGATTTAAAAGGAATGGTTTCGGCGGTGGTTTCCGACTGGTGCACGGAAATTAGGCGGGCGCTCGACTTTTTTTACTCCACATACCCTGAAGACCGGATCAAGCGCATTGTCCTCAGCGGCGGGGGCGCCAATATCGCTGAGTTTAGGGAACTGCTTGCAACCGAGGCTTCGGCCGAGGTTGAAATGATCAACCCGTTTCAAAATTTTGCCATCGAGAATAAGAAGTTAGACGACGCATTTATCAATCAAATTGCACCCCAGGCAGCCATCTGTATGGGCCTTGCAATGAGAAAAGTGGATGACAAATGATAAGAATTAACCTGCTGCCCTTTCGGGCAGCCCGCAAAAAAGAAAACATCCGGCGCCAAGTCTCCATCTTTCTGCTATCTTTGGCATTTATGCTGATCATCTTGTTTTATTTTAATTTCAGTTTAAGCAGCAAGATTGGCAACCTGAATACCAAAATCAAGGAAACCCAAACCGAGCTGGATAAATATGCCAAGATCAACAAGGAAATCGAGGAGATTAAGAAAAAGCTTGATAATCTGAAAAAGAAAATGGCGGTCATGGATACCCTTGAAGCCAACCGCTTTGCGCCGATCAGACTGATGGATACCATGACCCAGGTCGTCGTTCCCAAGCGAATGTGGTTTACCAACATGCAATCCAAAGACCAGAAAGTCAGTATCACCGGCGTTGCGTTGGACAACACCACCGTGGCCGATTTTATGGTTCGGCTGGAAAATTCAGGGCTTTTCAACGAGGTGGATCTAAAAACCCTCAAGCAACCGAAAGGCAAAAAGGGCGAAGCGTCGCGCTTTAAAACCTTCAGCGTCGTTTGTGTCAAAAAACCGTTAGTAGAACCGGAAAAAGATAAAAAACCTGCGAAAGCCAAGGCGAAGAAATAATGGAAAAAAAGGGTCTTGCCAAATCGATCGAACCTTTTTTGGAAAAAATTGAAAACTTATCCAAAGCCCAACGGATATTGATATCATCGGTATTTTTTGTCCTTCTGCTGGGTATTTTTGTCTACTTTTTTTATTGGCCGAAATTCGAAAAGATCGGGTCTTTAAAAGTTCAGCTGACCAAGCTGGAAGATAAACTGAAGACAGCCAAGCGCAACGCCGCCGGCTTGAAAAAGTTTCAGGCCCAAATGAAAGAAGCCGAAGCGCAGTTCAACATGGCGATGAAGAAACTGCCTGAAAAAGAGGAAATCCCATCTCTGTTGACGTCCATTTCGGACTCCGGTCAGGCCGTGGGACTTGATTTCTTGCTTTTTGAGCCCAAAGCCGAAAAGAAAAAAGAATTTTATGCCGAGATCCCCGTGGCCATGAGCATGCAGGGGGATTATCACAATTTGGCTGTTTTCTTTGACCAGGTGGCGCGTTTAAACCGGATTGTCAATATCGAAAATATTGCCATAACCCGCGGCAAAAAAAGCGGCAAGAGCAAGGGCGACTCCTCCAGCGGAAGGCTCACGGCAACCTGTACGGCAGTCACTTACAAATTCATCGACGAAGAACCACCTAAGAAAGTATCGAAAAAGAAAAAAAAGAAAAAGCGTCGCAAGTAGTCATCAGCTTTTAATTTCTAATATGATAAACCAGCAAAAGATGGGAAGAAATCCTGTGACCATCCGATATTTGATCAGCACTATTTGTATTGTGATGCTTCTGTGGGGCTGCGACAGCGCCACCGAACCGCCCGCAAAGCCAAAGGTGGTGCGCAAAAAAATTACATCCCAGAAGCAGCAAACCGCCAAGGTCCCAAAAAAGAAAACCGTGCGCCAGGCGAAGACTCGGATGGCCGATAAAACAGCCAAAAAGGTCGAACCGGCCAAGATTAAGCCGATGCCGGTGGCTGATGTTAAAACCGACGAGCAGCCGTTGATCGCCCAAAAAGTTGACACCCAACCGTCAGCCCCCCAAAAGCCGGCGATTAGTCCCAAGTCAGACGTCTCCGAGATTGATGCGCCGAAGCCGATTCAAGCACCGGCGGCGGGTCCAAAATCGGCAACCCAAGAGATACCGATCGCCAAAGCGCCCCAGGCCGCCAAGGGATTAACCGGGGTCCCGGAAAAGTATGACCCCACGGATAAAATTGATCCCTTTGAACCGCTCTTTCAGCCCAAACCGGTGCTGGCCAAGAAAAAGAAACGCAAAAGGAGACTTCCCCAGACCCCCCTGGAACGCATCGATCTCAGCCAGCTGAGGCTGGTAGGAATTATCCTGGCCGCCAGCGGCAACCGGGCCCTGGTGGAAGAATCCAGCGGTAAGGGCTACGTCATCAAAAAGGGTACCTATATCGGAACCAACGCCGGTAAAGTTGTTAAGATCAATAAAGAAACGGTTATTGTCGAGGAAGAATACGAAGATGTCTACGGGAAAATTGCCACCCGTAAAAGAGAAATTAAACTTCCCAAACCTCCTGGAGAGTTTTAAGATGCTTGATATGATTAATAAATTATCTAGATCCCTTCGAATGACGGTTATCCTGTTTTCTATGATGGCACTGATAGCAGGATGCGCCGCCCAAAAATCGGCCAGTGTCAAAGCCGCCGAGGAAACCAAACTGATCACCGACATCGCTACCAGCGAAGATGCCGAGTCCGCAATTGTTACCGTGAACGGCGGCCCGACGCTAACCTATACGGCGATTAAGCAGGTATTTCCCTTGGGGGTTCTTTTTCATTTTCCTGAAACCGCCCTGGACAATATCAAGGAAGTCCATTATCCACCTCAAAGCGATGTGATCAGCTCGATCCGTGCAACCCAGATTGAAGAAGATGGCATGACCTCACGAATCTTTATCGCTCTGAAAAAGGATCTGCCCTATAACATTACACCGGAAGCAACCGGAATCCATATTGCGTTTCCCAAATCCGGTAAACTGGCCGACAAAGCCGCTGAGCAGCCGGCTCCGGCGGAAAAGATGGAGCCAGCCCCCCAGGCTGAAAAGAAGATGGCGGCGCCGGCTACCCGCATAACCGCCATCAGCACGACCCCGTTGAAAAAGAGTGTTGTCATCAATGTTAAAGCCGACGGGACCATCAAAAACTACAAATCCTTTACCATCGAAGAGGCACCGCCCCGAATCGTCTACGACCTTTACGGCCTCAAAAGCCCGTATAAGGGCGAGCAGCGTATCGGTGTTAAATCCACCCTTGTGACCAGGGTTCGCCATTTCGGGCATAAAGACAAGGTGCGCATCGTTGTCGAAACCAAAAAAGCCTATCTGGGCAAATTCGGGGCATCCGCGGTGGACAATGGCCTGTTGATTCATGTGGGCCAGGCACCCCCGGCGGCATCGCAGGCAACAGCCAAGCCGGCACCCGTTGAAACTACGAAGGCTGCCGCGCCGGCGGCCGCAAAGCCGGCCCCAACCAAAGCAACCCCGGCACCCGCCGCTGCTTCGGACAAGCCCACGCAGCATGCCTGGTTGAATCGCATCGATTTTTCGAGTGAAGAAGAAGGCAAATCCGCTGTTGTGATCGGAACCACCCATCCGGTCGAATACCAGATTTCCAAAGTTAACGAAAAAAGGCTGCAGCTGATACTGATGAACACCAGCCTGCCCGAATACCGCAAGCGCGCTTTGATTACCACCCGATTTCAAAGTGCCGTGGACCGCGTTACCCCCACCCAGCAGCCGAAAGCAAAAGATACCATCGTTGATTTCGAATTGCGCGAGGCCGTGCCTTACTTCGTCAAGCAGGCCGATAACGTGATCCGGGTTAATTTTTCACCCTCTTCCATACCTCCCCGGCCCTATGAAGATGCCAAGCTGCCGGCCTGGAAGCAGGTGTTGGCTGAACCTGCCGCCGCTGCGGAGAAAAAGGCTTCGGAAGCAGCCGGCAAACCCGGTCTGTCCGCCGCCGCCGACAAGGAGCAAAAAATAGCTCAGCCGGAGCCCGCTCCTGGAAAGCAGGAGGATTCCCTGGCGGAACGCCTGTCCGGCGATCCCTCAACGCGCCGATACACCGGTGAAAAAATCGCCCTTGATTTTTATAACACCGACATCAAGAATGTATTCAGGATTATAAGGGAAATCAGCGGCAAGAATTTCGCCATCGATAAAAATGTCACCGGCAAAGTCACCCTGACATTGGAAAAGCCGGTGCCCTGGGACCAGGTTCTCGACCTGGTGCTGAAAATGAATTCGTTGGGGGTGATTATGGAGGACGACATTGTCCGCATTGCCACCCGCAAAACGATTATCGCCGAGGAAAAAGAAAAACAGGCGGTGCGCAAAGCCCGGCAGCTGGCCGTCGAGCAGAAAAAAGAATTGGAACCGCTGATTACCGAGTTCATTCCCATCCACTACTCCGACGCCGCCAGTGAGATTAAGCCCCACGTTGACCCGATTCTGACCAAACGCGGCAAGGTCAGCGTGGACAAGCGCAACAACCAGCTGATCCTTACCGCCATCGCTGAAAATATCAAACGGGCCAAGCAGATCATCAGGGAAATCGACCGGGTGACCCCCCAGGTCACCATCGAGGCCCGCATTGTTGAGGCCAACACCTCCTTTAGCCGTGCGCTTGGCTTTGATTGGGGTACCATTACCATCGGTGCTCTCAATCCGCTTCAAGTCGGTGATGCTAACTTTGATTTTACCCTGCTGGCCGACAATTCTCTTACCACTCCGCCAACAGGATCGGTGGGCTTCAACTTTTCGAAACTGACCGGAACTGACTTTTCGATTGTGGATGCCAAGCTCGAGGCGGCCGAAAGTGAGGGCAAAACCAACATCATTTCGGCCCCGAAAGTCACCACCCTGGACAGCAAAAAGGCCGAGATCGTCCAGGGCCTGCAGGTTCCCTACCTGGAGCGGGATTCATCGGGCAATGCCACTACCAAGTACCAGGATGTTGATTTAAAGCTGACGGTCACCCCCAAAATAACCCTCGATGACCGCATTCGCTTGAAAGTGGTTATCCAGAAGCAGGACATTGTCGAGCAGACCCAATTCGGTCCGGCGGTATCCAATAATACCGCTGACACCGAATTGCTGGTGGATAACGGCGACACGATCGTCATCGGCGGCATCGTCAAATCGACCCTGACCTACGACGAAGACGGGATTCCCGGCTTAAGGAGCATGGGTGTCCTGGGTTGGCTGTTCAAGAGTCAAAGCAAGGTGGATAACAAAAACGAGCTGCTGATTTTTATGACCCCCCGCATTGTTAAGCTGGAGCAAAAAACGGCGGGCCTTTAGGCCTGTGCCATCGAGGGGGGCAGCAACGCGCTGATGCAGCGTTTGGCCTAAAAGCGCCTGGAGGTTATTAAAAAAAAGGTTCAATCCGATGCTGGCGGATTGAACCTTTTTTTTTAAGCAATACTGGAACACTATTGCAGGTTCTCTATCTTACGGGATTCCTCCAAGGCCCTGTCGGCCAATTCACTGTCAGGTTGAAGCTCTGCAGCCTTTTTGTAGAAAGTCACGGCTTTTTGATACTCCCGGTTCATGCGGTAAGCGTTTCCCATATCGAAATTCACGAAAGCCGATTCGGGAGCCAGCTCGATGGCTTTTTGCAAAATCTCGATGGCATCCGCTACCCTGCCGGTGGCCATATAGGTCCTGCCCAGGCCGTGCATGGCACCGACATAATCACGTTTAACCTTCAAGGATTTCCGGTAATACTGTTTCGCCAGATCGTATTTTTCCTGTTGATAGTAGACAAAGCCGATATTGGCCAGGGGATAGTGCGGGGTAGCATACAGCAGGCTGCTGGCGGCTATCTCGTACTGCTCGATGGCCTTGTCCCAGTCTTTGGTAACCGCATACGCATTGCCCAGATTATTGCGGGCGGGGGTGTAATCGGGATTTATTTGCAGTGCCTTTTTAAAATGCTTGATCGCCAGCTGATGCTCTCCCAGCGCCAGATAAACCCGGCCGAGATCGTCATGCAACAGGTAATCATCGGGATACAGTTCTTCGGCCTTTAAAAATTCCCGCAGGGCATCCTGGTTTCTTTGTTCGGCAAGGTAAGCCTCGCCAAGCAGGCGGGTTTTTTCGGCAATTTGTTTTTGTTTTTCCATATTTTTGGTGGTGCACGCCACCAGCACGCATGCCAGCAGCACACATCCGACTGCCCAAATCCATTTTTTTCTCATGGCTGTTTTCCTCTTTTTTTTAAATCCAACATCCTGGAAATTTCATCTGCCGTTCGCTGCACGAAATGCTCAAAATCCTTTCCTTTCAGTGGCTGTCCCGGTGCCGAGACTTTATCAAGATCGGCGGGGTGCACATAAACCGGGATGTTGATCAGCTCGCGCCGGGGCGAGATCTTGTAATCCGGGGGAAATTGCTGTTCGAAATACAACTCCTGGAATCCGGCAAATTTGAGTGCATGGGCGGTGGAATCAAGGATGGCGATATCCTGCCGGTCGATAATCCCGCGCTTTTTGGCCTCCAGCAGTCCGGCCAGGGACTCACCGCCATGGGTACAGGCGATATGGCCGTTGCGGTTGGCCAAAATTTCCCAATCCATGATGTTCTGCTCGCTGACGGAAACAAAAAATGTCCGCTGCTCGCCGGCCAGTTCGTTGTAGCGCTTGACCAGGTGGATGACCCGGGGCATGGAAACCGGGTTGCCGATCATGGCGGCCTGGGCCACGCTGGATCTGACCGTGACCGGCACGAACCGCCGGCGATCTTCATCGGGTTCCAGGTAATAGCGGTATACCGGGTCGGCATGTTCGGACTGAACCCCGATAATTTTCGGCAGGGCCTCGATAATCCCCGTCTCATAAAACTTGATAAAGCCGCTCATCACCGCCGTAATATTGCCGGCATTGCCGATGGGCAGCACCACCACGGCGCGGGAGACGTCGTATTCCAGGTCCTGGGCGATTTCATAGGAATAGGACTCCTGGCCCAGAATCCGCCAGGCATTTTTGGAGTTCAGCAGGGCCACGCTGTAATTTTCAGACAGGGCCTCAACCACCTTCATGCAGTCATCGAAAACGCCGGGAATTTCAAAGACCGTGGCGCCGCTGCCCAGGGGCTGGGAAAGCTGCTGGGGCGTTACTTTTTTATGGGGCAGCAATACGGCCGATTTGACCCCGGGCAGATAGGCAGCATAAAGAGCGGCGGCGGCGGAAGTGTCGCCGGTCGAAGCGCAGATCGCCAGCACATCGGAAAGATATCCCTCCTGAACCATAAAGTTGATGTAGCTCAGGGCGCTGGCCATCCCCCGGTCCTTGAAAGATGCGCTGGGGTTTTGCCCGTCATTTTTAAAATAAAAGCGCACGCCGACTTTGTCCTGAAGGGCCGCATTGGCCTCGATCATCGGCGTGTGCCCTTCTCCCAGGTAAATCACGGCCCCGGTGGGGATCACCGGCCCGATAAATTCGTGATAGCGGTAGATGCCCTTGAGGGCGTCCACGTTCAGCATTTTGCGATAATCAAAAATTTGCCGCCAGCGCGCGGCCGGGATATCTTTTAACCGGGCAAAATTTAGATCGTAAATCAGCAACACCTGGCCGCATTTTGGGCACACGTAAGCCAGCTTTTCAATGCCGAATTCTGCCCGGCAGCCCAGGCAGCGATAAACCAGCCGACCTTCGTGGGTCGGCGCCAGGTACGGTTGAATATCTTTCGGGAAATCGTTTGGTTTCAAGGTGTTATCTTTTCCATCCCGGCCATGTAGGGTTGCAGTCTTTCAGGGATGGTCACGGACCCATCGGCCTGTTGACAGTTTTCGAGGATGGCGGCCACAGTTCGTCCCACGGCCAGCCCCGACCCGTTAAGGGTGTGAACCAGTTCCGTTCCCTTTTTACCTTTGGGCTTATAGCGGATACCGGCGCGCCGGGCCTGGAAATCTTCAAAATTGCTGCAGGAAGAAATTTCGCGATACACTCCCTGGGCCGGCATCCAGACCTCGATGTCGTAGGTTTTGGCCGCGGAAAATCCCAGGTCCCCGGTACACAGCTCGATGACCCGATATGGCAGATCAAGCTTTTGTAAAATGGTTTCGGCATTGTCCAGCAAACTCTCCAGCTCGTCGTAGGAGGCGTCCGGCCGGGTGAATTTGACCAGCTCCACTTTGTTGAACTGATGCTGGCGAATGAGGCCCCGGGAATCCTTGCCGTGGGAGCCGGCCTCCGATCGAAAGCAGGGCGTGTAGGCTGTATAGTAGATCGGCAGCAGGGCTTCATCCAGAATCTCTCCCTGATGAATGTTGGTCACCGGCACCTCGGCTGTGGGTACCATAAAGTAATCCCAGCCGGACAGCTTGAACAGGTCTTCTTCGAATTTCGGCAGCTGACCGGTGTGGGTCATGGATTCACGGTTGACCATGAACGGCGGCAGGACCTCCAGATAGCCGTGTTCGCCGGTATGGGTGTCGAGCATAAAATTAATCAAGGCCCTTTCGAGACGTGCGCCGGCACCGAAATAAAGCGGGAAGCGAGCCCCGGTAATTCGGGCGGCCCGATCCAGGTCGAGGATCTTGAGCCGGCTGCCGATGTCCCAGTGGGCCTGGGGCTCGAATGTGAATTCCGGCACGTCTCCAATCGTTTTAACTACCGGGTTGTCGGTCTCATCCTTGCCGACGGGAACCGTTTCATGGGGGATGTTGGGCAGCCCCAGCAGGAAATCATCGATGGCCGCCTGGCTTTCGGACAATTTCTTATCAAGGTCCTTGATCCTGGCTGAAACCGTGCGCATCTCCGTCACGATGGCCTCGGCATCTTCGCCCGCCTTTTTCATCTCCGCAATCCGGTCTGAAACCACATTGCGCTCGTGGCGCAGCGCTTCGATTTCCTGTAAAACCGCGCGCCGTTCATCGTCCCATTTTTCAAAATCGGCCAGGTCGACCCGGTGCCCGCGGTCCTGCAACGCTTTTCGCACTGTTGATAAATTTTGTCTTAAATACTTGATTTCGAGCATAAATTCCCTTATATTATAAAGTTTAGACCAAATTGATTTTTTTCATCCCCTAAAATAAGCCGCAATTAGCACGGACGTATCATTTAGTCAAGGGAGACAGCCTATGGAGGAAATTAGTGCCGCAAAAATTCAGATCCGAGAAGATATTGCCAATACGATCTCCGCGCTATCAGTAAATGAAATAAAAGAAAAAACCACCGCGATCCAAAACAGGCTTTTTGAATTTGCAAACTTTTTGGAATCCAAAATTGCGTTGTTATACGTCAGCCAAAAACTGGAGGTTCCGACGGACAGCATCATTGCAAAATCTTACACCTACAACAAAATTGTGGTTCTGCCGGCATTTGACCCCGAGAGCTTTAAAATGAGGCTGATGAAAGTCGATTCCGCTGATCAAGAATTAATCCGCGGTCCGCGCGGGATTCTCGAGCCAGATGCCAGCAGGTGCAAAGTCGTTCCCATGGATCGAATCGACATCGCCATCATTCCGGGTCTGGCCTTTGATGAAAAAGGTGGGCGAATCGGTTCGGGAACCGGCTATTACGACCGGCTGATTCCCAGACTTGCCATTACAACCCGCAAGGTTGCCCTGACGTTCGAAGAGCAAATCGTTCCCCAGATCCCAATGGAATCCCATGATAAGCATGTGGATATCATTATTACCGATAAGCGCATAATTTACAAAATTTGAGCTGGCCAAATAATGGCTGGCTGAGTTGCCTGCTTGATCTGCCCACCCAATGATTCCCTGGTTTAAGGTTTCAGGTGTCAGGATGAACAAGCTGAAGAGCTGAATGCTGACACCTGAAACCTGAAACCTTCTTTATGGGTTAAGGATCTTCTCCAGTTTTTGCAGGTTTTCTTCCTCCCCGACAGCAATCACCGTATCATTCGGCTTAAAGGCTGCTTCAAAAGAGGGATTGAACAGCATGGTCCCGTCCGGCTTTTTAATGGCGATGATAATCAGGTTATAATCCTGCCGGATCCCCGAATCTTTTAAAGCGATATTGGTCAGATCTGAATTTTCACTGACGGGAATCTCCTCCATCTGTATGTCTTTGCGGGTATAAGCAAAGGCGAGGTCGAGAAAATTCGTCACCGTTGGCCGGATGATCCGCTGGGCCATGCTGGCGGCGCCCATTTCATAGGGTGATTCGACCGAGTTGGCACCGGCTGCCCGTAATTTTTGCTTGGCGCCTTGATGACTGGCCCGCGCGATAATATTAAGCTCCGGGGCCAGCTGCCGGGCCGATAGAACCAGAAATACATTGTCCGTGTCGGTTGCCAGCGCGGCGACCAGCCCTTTGGCGCGCTTGATGCCGGCCTTCAGTAAATTGGCCTCGTCGGCCGCGTCACCGGAAACATATAAAACCCCGTCGCCGTCCATCACCCGGACCAGGTCCGGATTTTTTTCAACCACCACCAGATCATGAGGTGTTCGTTGCAGATTGCGGCAGAGAACCCTCCCGATGCGGCCATAGCCGCAAACAATATAGTGGTTTTTCAAGCGATCAATTTTTTTATCCAACCTTCGCCTCCCCATAATGAGTCTGACACGTCCCTCAACCATGAACTGAACCACCGCCGCCATCACATAGAATGTAAATCCGACGCCAATTAACACCAGAAAAATCGTAAACAGGCGGCCGATGTCGCCGACCTGGTTCACTTCGCGGTATCCCACCGTGGAGATGGTGATGACGGTCATATACAGTGCATCCAAAAATCTCCAATCCTCGATGAGCATGTAGCCGGCGGTACCGGTAAAAAGGATGAGCAGCGATAGTGCAACCGAAATAGCAAGATGTCTGGTTTTCGTCATAAGTCGCCTTGCAGCTGAATTCCCTGGGCTGCTAAGTGGCGTTCATCTCAAAATCATGATGCTTCCGGCACTGGCAGCGGGCAATTTTCACCGAATGGGTCCATGTGATAGGCTGCTGGGGTTCAGGTTTTCAGGAGAATCTTGAATACGAATTATGGTACTATTTCAGTAAAAAAATCAAGTACTTTTTAGGAAACGGGCTGCGCTCGGACCGGATAACCGAACCGCGTGCGGTGAACCTGATCCCTCGGTTTTTCAGCGGCACAATTTGTTTCCGGTTAAAACGGATCGCTTGACCTAACCTTAGTGACTTGATAGAAAAGCACCGTTGTGGAGGTATTCGAAACAGTGGATGGCCGAGCATGAAAAATCTATCCAGAAAATATGACCGCAAACGGGAGGAAATGGTCCGCAGCCAGATTGAAGCCCGGGGTGTTAAAGATCCCCTCGTTTTGTCTGCTTTTCGAACGGTTCCCAGGCATCTGTTTGTCAGCGAAGCTTTAAGAGAGCAGGCCTACGGCGATTATCCCCTGCCGATCGGTGAGCAACAGACCATTTCGCAACCCTACATTGTTGCCGAGATGACCCAGGCGCTGGAAATCGGCCGCAATGACCGGGTGCTTGAGATCGGTACCGGCTCGGGGTACCAGGCTGCCATCCTGGCCCAAATCGTATACCGCGTCTATACCATCGAGCGCAGGCGGTCGCTTTATATACAGACCCGCAGTCTTTTTGACAAACTCAATTATCACAATATCGTCACCAAATACGCCGATGGCACCAAAGGATGGCAGGAAGAAAGCCCTTTTGATGCGATAGTGGTGACCGCCGGCGCCCCGGAAGTACCCCAAGTGCTGATCAACCAGCTGGCCGAAGGCGGCCGGCTGGTGGTACCCGTCGGCAACCAGCATACCCAGGAGCTTATCAAGATTTGCCGAACGAAGGGTAAGATCCAGCAAACCAACCTTGGCGGATGCCGATTCGTCAAACTCGTGGGAGAACATGGGTGGAAAGAGGGATAGAATGGCGAATGACGAATGTCGAGTGACGATGGAAAAAAATGACTAATCTCTAATGACTAATGTCAAATGAAGGTATTCTGTCTGTTTATATTAAAGATAGAGCGAAGCGATTCCAGCATTTATCATTATTCATTAGACATTAGTCATTTCTCTAAGGTGGTTTATGACAGAAAAATTCAAGGGAACATGGAAAGATGCATTACTTTTCAGTCCGGGTCCGACAACGCTTCGCCAGGCGGTTGGATTGTGGCTAAAAGGAATCTGCATGGGATCGGCGGATGTGATCCCCGGCGTTTCGGGGGGAACCATTGCGCTGATTACCGGGATATACGAAGAGCTGATCGGGGCCCTGCGATCATTTGACTGGGCGGTGGTTCGAAAAATCCTGGCCTTTGATCTCAAAGGCGCCCTTGCAATGGTACCTGCCCGTTTTTTGATCATTCTTTTCTCTGGAATCATTACCGCCATATTGAGCCTGGCACGGCTGATGAACTATCTTCTCCATCATCACCCGGTGCCCACCTGGAGCCTTTTTTTTGGCCTGATTGTCGCCTCGATCCTGATCGTCGGCAGACAGGTGACCGGCTGGTTTGGCAAGGGCGGCTTATGTTTTTTCGCCGGAATAATTGCAGGTTCTGTCATTGTCAACCTGATACCGATCCATACCCCTGATGACCTGTGGTTTATTTTTCTTTGCGGATTCGTGGCCATCTGTGCCATGATCCTGCCGGGCATCAGCGGGGCGTTCATTTTATTAATCCTGGGCAAATACGAGTTTATTACCGGTACGCTCAAAAACCCCTTTTTGATGCAAAACCTGATCGTCATTTTTATATTTTGTCTCGGGTGCCTGATCGGCCTGGGATCCTTTTCCCGGGTTTTGAATTACCTTCTGTCCAGATTTCATAACCTGACGCTCGCTTTTCTGGCCGGTTTGATTACCGGGTCGCTGCAAAAAATCTGGCCCTGGAAGCACGTAATCGCCACCCAGATTATTCGGGGCAAAGAGCATGTGATCTGGGGCCACCCCATCCTGCCGGCAAGCATTGACCGTGAATTTTTTCTGGCGGCGCTTATGGCGATATCAGGTTTTGTGGCGGTTTGGATGATAGAAAGGATGTCTAGAAGAAAAGCATAATGGAATTCGGAAGTTGGAATGCGCAATGCGGAAGTTTGAAATTCAGGTATTCTCAACTTTCCTCTCCTCATTTTCCATGCCCAATTCCACATTCATCTTACAATTAAATAAGCATGCCTTGGTGGCCCTTGCGATGAATGAAGGGGCTATGTCATGACTGCCCCCCGAACTTTTCCTTGATGCGCTTTTCCACCACCGGCGGTACCATGCCTTTGATAGTGCCGCCAAACTGGGCGGCTTCTTTGATGATAGATGAGCTCGTATAAATCCACCGCAAGCCGGTCATCAGGAAAACGGTTTGTACCTCCCGGTTGAGACGACGATTCATCAGCGCCATCTGGAATTCATATTCAAAATCCGACAGGGCCCGCAGTCCGCGTAAAATCCCCTGGGCGTTGCGTTGAGCGGCGTAGTCCACCGTAAGGCCGTCAAAGGTGTCGATTTCGACATTGGAGAATTTTTTCATGCTGGCCTCCAACATCTCGATCCTTTCCTCGAGAGTGAAAAGAAATTTTTTACCGGGATTGGTTAAAATGGCGACAATTATTCTATCGAAAAGTTTCAGCCCCCTTTCGATGATATCCAGATGGCCGTTGGTAACAGGATCAAATGAACCGGGATAAATGGCAACTTTTGGCATGGCAGTCATTCCTCTTTGTTGGCAGTGGTCAGCATTTGGCCATTCTATCAGTCCGGGCACGCAGGCCCTAATCTGCAGATGACAGATGACAGACGACGATTCAGAATCTGAGATAGCTTAAATTCCACAAATCCGCAATCCGAAATCCCTGGCCCGGACCTATTTTCTGAGAATCATCTCTGCAACCTGCAACTCCTCAGGCGATGTGTTTGGTATTATTGGATTTAAGTCGTCGCGCCAGGGCGGGCCCAAATCCGCAATCGAGGGCCTCATACCACATAATTCAAAAATGAAACAAGGGCTTTTCCGTATCGGCGCCGGTCGGCGAATTCGAACGCCACCAGGTCGGTTTCGACCGGCTCCTGCCGGGAATGCTCGACGACGATACGGGCACCATTTTCAAGGGATCGGCTGCTGTGAAGATGGTTCAGTGTCGGTGCAATCAGATTGCGGTTATAGGGTGGATCCATGAAAACCAGATCAAAAGCCCGGGGCATGGACCGCAGACAGTTTAGATTGTGGGTAAGGTCCCATCGAATGACGCTGGTGGGGACTTCAAGGGCAAGGTCCGCCAGATTCGCCTGCAGCACCGTCAGGGATTGGCGGCTGGCGTCGATAAAAACAGCTGAACGGGCGCCTCGGCTTAAGGCTTCAATCCCCAGGGCACCCGTGCCGGCGTACAGATCCAGCACGCGCGCATCGCGGGCCTCAAACCCAATAATATTAAAAATTGCCTCCCGGGCTCGATCCGAGGTAGGTCTGGTCGCGGTGCCAGGAACCGGCCGCAGTTTTTTACCCTTGAATTTCCCGCCGATAATGCGCAATACGGTTTCCTCAATGGCCTGTTGAAAGTTATTCGTTACTCGTTCTTGGTTATTCGTAAAAAGGAATGAAATCTATTTTAATCTATCAACCGCGATGGAAATGGTGAAAGCGGCGGGCCCTGTTCTAAGACTGCCTGCGGGATTTAACAGATTGCGTGAATATGATTCGTTTGATCGATATTTTAAAATTCCCCCGCAGCCCCCTTTTCCAAAGCGGGAAGATCGGCTGCCTTGCTGCAACTAGAAATTGAAACAGATTTCACCCGGTTTGCGTTCCCCCTTTGCAAAGGGGGGCAGGGGGATTTTTACGCTATTTTCGTCCTTGATTGCTGGAAAATACCTATGAAAATCTACTGAAAAGCTATTTGAAGTTTTTTATCTTTTTATGCAAGTAGCTGCGGCCCACACCAATGGCTTCGGCTGTTTTGGTGACATTGTGCTGGTGTTCGGCGAGCTTGACATTGATAAACTCTTTTTCAAAAGCAAGTTTGGCTTCTTTCAGATCGTCCACCTGAAAGAAGCGGGTTTCGGCCAGATCCGGCTCCGGACAGGCGTCGACGTTATAGGCAACCGGAATATCCTTACCGTCGATGGTATCGGAATCCACCATAATCGCCAGGCGCTCGACCAGGTTTTTAAGCTCCCTGACATTTCCCGGCCAGGCGTATTTGCTCAATATCTCGATGGCCCCCGGGGAAATGGTTTTTCTCTTGCTGCGATTCAGAACGGCAAAATCCTCTAGAAACGTGTCAACCAGAACAGGAATGTCCTGGATTCGCTGCCTCAAAGGCGGCACCTCGATGGGCAAGACATTCAGGCGATAGAAAAGATCCTCACGGAACCGGCCCTTTTCAATCTCTTCTTCAAGATTTTTATTGCTGGCTGCAATGACGCGGACATCAACGCTGATCGTGCGGCTGCCGCCGACGCGCTGGATCTTTTGTTCCTGAAGCATGCGTAAAATTTTGGCCTGGGTCTTGAGGCTCATATCCCCTATTTCATCCAGAAAAATGGTCCCGCCGCTGGCCAGCTCAAATTTTCCGATTTTTTTGGGAGTTGTTTCTGAAAAAACCCCCTTCTCATGACCGAACAATTCGCTTTCAATCATGTCTTCCGGAATGGCGGCACAGCTGACATCAATCAGGGGTTTATCGGCGCGCGGACTCAGATGGTGGATGGTGCGGGCCACCAGCTCCTTGCCGGTGCCGTTTTCGCCCGTTATGAGTATCCAGGTATCCGTCGGTGCCGCCTTGGCAATATTCTTCTTCAATTCCACTGTTTCGGGGCTGTCTCCGCTGATCGAATTTTTTTCCAGCGCCTTTTTCCGCAGATATTTGTTCTCTTCTTCGAGGCGCCTGAAATTCAGGGCGTTGTTGATGGCCACGATCACTTTGTCGATGGAAAGCGGCTTTTCAATCAAATCATATGCGCCGAGTTTGGTGGCATTAACGGCGGTTTCGATGGTTCCATGACCGGTTATGATAATCACCTGGATCGTGGGATTTTCTTTTTTGATTTCTTTCAGGGTCTCGATTCCGTCGATGCCCGGCATCCAGATGTCGAGCAGAACAAGGTCGGGGGATTCGGCGTCGATGATTTTCAGGGCTTCGTATCCATTGGCGGCCGTGGTGACTTCAAAACCTTCATCGGCGAGCAGCCCGCTCAGGGATTGCAGTATGGACGGCTCATCATCAACAATTAAAATCGAAGGGAACAT
>JAFDCJ010000388.1 GCA_019312835.1 Deltaproteobacteria bacterium | reverse complement strand
TATTTTTTGTCATCATTTGAACCCTTCAAATTAATTTCAGTTCCAATTTCAGTCGACTTGCAAAAAGAAAGCGGCGCCCACAGCCGGACCTGCCTGCTTTCTGCATCTGCTCGGTTATTTCAAGGACAGCATGAAGCGCCGCCTGGTTTCTCCAAGCAACAGACATGCCAGACAGGAGTTGGCCGCCTGATAATTTAATAACACTGGGCTATGTCCCCGTTCTTTTTCGAAAACCCATTATTCTTCTCGATTTGAAGCTGGATCAATAACCCGCCGGAACCACCGGATACCGTTAACATCGAACCAAATCTGGAACTGCCGGTTCCGATGCCGGTGAAAAACAGGAACTTCATTTTCTCGTTAGAAAATTTGTATTCGAGCCGGGGGCGGTGACTTATTTGAACGCGATAACCTTAACAGTTGGTTCTCAAAATCTATTTCAAATTAGATGCTGATATTGTTTCTAAATTTACTTCCCGCTGGGAAGTCGCCCCCGGGCGGCCTGGCCTCACTGCCTGTCCAGGGGCCCATGGCATATGTTTTGCTATATATAACCGTCAGCGTCGAAACGAATACGTCACATGATCTTATAATAAAGGAAAAGGAGGCCCGCATGTATCAAAAAATCCTGGTTCCTCTGGACGGATCTAAACGGGCGGAAATGATACGCCCCCATGTGAGAAAGTTGGCGAGCCGGTTTCAGTCAACGGTCATCCTTATCATGGTGATTGAACATACTTACGCCGATGGCATTGCCGAAACCCAGATCAGTCTGAGTGAAAAAGTCTTCAAAGCAAAAATTAAAGATGGCGAGTCATACCTGGATAAGATTGCATCCAAGTTCCGGGATAAAGGCATTGCCTGCAAAACCCTGATCGTTCATGGATCGGTTGTAGAGAGCATCATTGAGGCTGCCAAGAACGAAGAGGTGGACCTCATCGCCATGACGAGTCATGGTCGGGGGGGGCTATCCCGCATTTTCTACGGCAGTGTGGCGGCCGGTATATTAAACCGGGTGGATCGGCCGCTTTTTATCGTCCGATCACGGTGGGAGGAATAAAAGCGGCCGTATAGAACTTCCGGACATATTCTTTGACCATTTGCCGCACCGAGAATCCGGCGGCATTCCCCTGGATGGACGCTTTCATTTTTCAAAGTTAAGGTGGGCTTCGATGTCCCAGACCTGGGATTTTGTTGCGGGTCTCAGCGGGAGTCCATCGCCAGCCCTATATACAAAAACAGAAGCATACCGCTGGCGGCCAGGCGGCCGTCAAGCCGGCAGAGGTGTCGCTTATTCATCCTGCGCGACCTTTTCACAACCGGTTTTAACGGTAAAAATCCTGGCGGGTTTTTGCATGTTATAATTGCGTTGACCGGATGCTTTTTACCAGACTGCTGCTGACTCAGGACTACCAGTGCGGCTGGTTGCCGATGCGTTTGCCCATCACCTCGAGCGTTTCTGTCACCACCACAAAGGCTTCCGGGTCAATTCTGCGAATCATGTCTTTAAAACGGGAAAGCTCCGAAAAGGTGATCACCGAATAAAGAATATGCAATTCGTTTCCGGAGTAGCCGCCCTCGCCCCTTACCACCGTAACGCCGCGCTGCAGGCCCTCTCTGATTTCATTCGAAATTTTCTGCCATTGCGGCGAAATGATCATTACCGCCTTGCGCTGACTCAACCCGGTGACGATCAGGTTGACGAAGTAGGAGGTCACATACATAAAAATAAGCGTATACAGGATCATTTCCAGCGGGATGCGCATGGCCGCCGCGATCATCAGCAGGGCGTTAAAAGCCAGAACAAACGTGCCCGGGCGGATGGAGAATTTTTTGAATAAAATCACCGAGAGGATATCAAGGCCGCCCGCCGAACCCAGCGATCGCAGAATGATCCCCGAGCCCACACCCGTTATAATGCCTGCCGCCAGGGCCGCCAGAATCATATCGCTTATCGGGATCGCAGGGTAAGGCAACAACATGACGGCTGAAAAGATGATCACCCCGGTTATGCTGTACCAGAAAAAACGTTGCCCGACAAACATCCAGCCGACAACAAACAGCGGTATGTTCAGGATAAAATAGATCACACCCACCGGCAGCACCGGCATCATGTAGTGTATCAATAGCGACAGCCCGGTCACACCACCGGCCAGAAATTCCTTGGGAATCAAAATGCCTTTGATGGCCACTGCACACAGAAGGCAGCCCGCGGCGATGAGCGTCAGGTTCCAGGTAATCGTCAAAACGGTCGATTTAGCTTTCATTATGCCTTTGTCTCCATATCAAACCCCAGACCGGGTTTTCCGGTGGGGTATAAGATGCCGTTTTTCAGTATCACGGCGCCTGCCGAAGGGTCAGCGATTAAATCCAGGTGTCCGTCCAGATCGGCATAGGCGACATTCGGCCGAGCCAGGGCAAAATGCAACCCGGCGGCGATTCCCAGGGCCGCCTCATCCATGCAGCCGACCATGGTTTCCAGATTGGCAGCCCGGGCAACAACATTGATTCTGAGGGCTTCTGTAATTCCGCCCACTTTCATCAATTTAATATTGACCATGTCCGCCAGCTCCCGGCGTGCCAGGCGAAAGGCGTCTCGGAAACTCATCAGGCTTTCATCGGCCATCACCGGCAGGGGGGCCTGGGCGGTAATCCGGCCAAGCAGATCCAGATCCTTTTTGGGGGTCGGCTGCTCGATGAGCTCAAGCCGGGCTTTGCGGACACCTTCGATAAATTGCAAAGCCTCCGGTTCAGTGTAGCCCTGGTTGGCATCAAAGCGCAATTCGATTTTGCTGCCAAGGATTTCCCTGAGTCTCAGCACACGCTCGATATCAAGTTCAACACTCGTTCCGCCTTTTATCTTCAGAGCCTTGAACCCCTGGGCGATCAGGCCCCGGGCCATTGCAAGGGTCTGCTCCAGCGGCATGATGCCGATCGTGACACTGGTTTTGATGCGGGTACGAAACCCGCCCAGCAGCCTGTAAAGGGGCATGTGCGTGGCTTTACCAAGGATGTCATAGAGGGCCATGTCGGCCATGGCCACAGCCGAAGGATGATCGGCCTTCAACGGGCCTAATTTTTCGGTCAGCAATGCAATGCGGAGGGGATCGGATTTAAGCAGCAGGGGCGTGATGACGTCCTCACAGACCTGCATGACCGTCTCGGCCGTCTCCCCGGTGACCTGGGCATCGGGGGCACTGCACCCATAGCCCACCGGGCCGCCATCGGTCTCGATCCGTAAAAAGACGTTGGTACACGAATCGATCGTCTCATAGGCAATGGTATATGGCTCAGCCAGCCGCATCGTAACCGGCCAGGCTTCAAGGGCAGTGATTTTCATGGTCAGTACTTTCGATGGTGGATTTCCGCCAGGGACATATGCTTTAAATCTTCCACCAGGGCAACCAGGTGGGCAATCATCAGCTCCCAGATCTTTTGACCCTTTTCAGCGCTGGCGATAGTGGGATTTCCCATCACACCGGTGTTGGATATCCGCTGCGTGTGGGCATACCACAGGACACCGCGTTTGGAGGTAAAGTCCAGATAGCGGCTGGAGAATTTCGGAATCGATTTGGGTGCCTGGTCCATCTTCACCAGATGAGGACGCACTGCCAGGCTGGTGCTTGTCTCGATTTCACCGGCGTGGACATCGTTGGGAGTTTCAATCAAATTGTAAATATCGATATCGCTGGTTTCGCCGGTGTCGACACAGACAAAAATATGGGCATCGCGGTTGATCATCTGGGCGGCATGATTCAGGGCCGGACTGTTGCCGCCGTGCCCGTTCAGAACCACCAGCTTCTTGATGCCGTTGCGAGCGACGCTGATGCCGATCTCATAAATCAACCGGGCCAGCGTGTCATTGGAGATGCTGATGGTTCCCTGAAAGCTCTCGTGGTGATAGGACACACCGTAAGATACCGGCGGCAGCACCAGCGGTTTGGGGTCGCTGCAGGCGTCGGCCACCCGGCGCGCCAGATAGTCGGCATCGAAAGCATCGGTATCCAGCGGCAGATGAGGGCCATGCTGTTCGATCGCGCCCACCGGCAGCAGGGCCACATCGATCTCCTCAAGGCGGCTGGTGGCCTCCGGCCAGGTCAACTCGCCCCACAGATAACCCGATGGCGAGAACCGCTGGGACGGATCGGCGTCGGTCTGATCACCATTAGCGGTATCGAGTTCAAAGGGGTAAGGTTGATGGAGGGCCGGATGCTTAAGCGGATCGAATTCGGTCCAACGGCGTCCGGTGCGCCGGATCGCCCCCCGGGAATATTCCTGAAAAATACGCAGGATCGGCTGCCGCAAATCCACCGGGATGGCGTTTAAAGGCGAATTGCCGGCGTCAAAGCGGGCCTTGAGAATTTCCGGCTGCTCCCGGTAGAATCTTTGCTTATCCGGCAAAATCTCGATCAGTCCTTTTTTGCCGAGGACGAAGCCGAGATGCTGCAGTGCAGGGGTTTCCTGGGAAACCCCCCGGGAGGTGAAATCTTTCAGGCAGGCCCCGATCTGGGTCTCCCGGTAGCCGCATAGTTGCGGGTCATGGTCCAGCGCCATTAACATATTGACGATCCGGCGGCATTTTTCACATTTGCCGCAGGGGTAAATTCGTTCTCCTTCCTGGTGGGCGGCATGGCAGGATATCTGATGTTGCAGCAACTGGGGATAACGGTGTGCCAGGATTTTTTGGATCATCAGCTCCGACAGCGGCCGCAGCAGGGAAAACTGGCTCACGGCCCAACCCTTGCGCATGAAATAACGCGACAGGGCATGGTCGAAAAAAATGCTCTGATCGTATAAACCGTCGTAGTGGGATATGCCGTGAGCGGTTTTGCGAACGGTGGTGTCATACTCATCTCCGATAACCAGACGACCGATCCCCCGTTTGCGCAGCAAGGGCAGCGCCCCGAACAGAAAAACCGCTACCGTCCACAGACGGATTGGATATTGATCGGAGCGGATATCGGCAAAGTCCGTTCGAATAAAGGGCATCCGGCGCAGCATCCAGGCAAACAGCCGGTCGGAGTTGGTCCACACCCTGGCCGTGTTGGTATCGTTGTGTTTAAAATGCCGGTAGGCATTCAGGGCCGTAAACCAGTGACGCCCGGATTCATTGACAAAAATCGGATGAACCTCGCGACCGATCTCGTTCAGCAGCCCGTAACTCAAAAGGCTGTCCTTCCCACCGCTGGAAAGCACGCAGTGGCGGTTTTTATCGGAGCCCCACAGTTTCCACTGCAAGCCTGATTTGTCACTGTGGCTGCCTGCAAACACAATTTTGGCCTGAAGGTATTTCGCCACCTTAACCGGCGGCAAGGAGGCAACCCTGTCGACCAGAAACGGATTGGGTTCTAGAAATTTTTTAACATAGATTTCCCGGGCGGTGTTTTCCGCCATATCCCTTAAAAAGCGCCGGTCGATGTGGTCGAAGCGGCCGTGAAGAACGATCGAACGGCAAAAAAGACCGTAGTTAAGTGCCACCTGGGCCGCAATCATGTCCGCCAGGTTCTGCGATTCGGGCTCGCTCGGCTCAAACAAGGGCTCCTCATAGCGATAGATGAGTTCGGTGCGGTGCTCCTGGCCGTTTGAATACAAGCGGTAAGGCGCCAGCAGCCGTTTGGATTCAAGCTTGACCGGACCGACTTCGAGCCGATCGAAAACGGTCAGAATAGAGAGTGGATCTTTCGAGGCCGGGGAGACATTTCTTTTTTTATTGTGTTTGTGACGATCCATCGCGGACATTCTCATGGTACCTTTGTCGTTAAAAACGGTTTAATAAACGCGATCAATTTTTCGGGCCCATCTCTGAGCACATCAAATGCCGGGCATCCGACGACCTGCTCTATGGCGCTGCAAACCAGTGGGATCTGATCATTCGACAGATTCTCATGATTGATGGTTACGGCCACAACGGGCTTCCCGGACAGCAACTCGATGACTTCGATCTGTTGTGCCAGCGGCTGGATGGGATAACCCTCAAAGCCGTCGTATTCTCTGCGGGCCGGTGCGTGCTGAAGCACGATGATGTCGGGCCGTCCGGCCGCCAGAATCTCGAATCCGCCGGGATAAGCCGGATTCATCAGGCTGCCCTGACCCTCGATGACGATTACTTCGGGCCTATTTTCTGTCCATGCCCGCCAGACGGCGTATTCGATTTCCCCGGCTACAAAATCGTTGACCAGTGAATCCATGATGATCCCGTACCTGGCACCCTGCATCCAGGCCGTCTGGCCGGTGCCGATTATCTCCGCTGCAACACCTTCCTGCCTTAGGCCTTTTATTATCAGCCAGGCCGTGGTGCGTTTCCCGATAGCCGAATCGGTTCCCAGTACGGCGATTTTCAAAGATTTAACTTCTTCAATGCAGCCGCTAAAAAAATGCAGCTCGTTGATGGGCGGCGGCTTGCGTACGTCGCGGATTTTAACGCCGGTATTGACGGCAAGTTTCATCAACTCCGGGTCTTCAGACAGATAATCATGCAGTCCGCAATCCACGTTCAAACCCAAAGAAAGCGCCGTGCATATGTCCTTATACGCAGCCGGGGACAGGCGGCCACCGTCGGGTGCCAGGCCCACCACAAAATGAGTGGCCGGCAGTGCACGGCTGCCGTTGCTTTGCAACGCCTCATCCAGCGTTTTGAATATAGGAATCTGGTTCGCCTTGCCGTCCAGTATTTCGCCGGCATCCTGGCCGGCATAGCGTGAATCGATAACCGCAAGTACCCGGTAGCGATCCGTGAAACGCACCAATCCGTGAGCGGTCTTGCCATTGGTTGTGTTAAAAGCGCCATCGCAGTAAATGATGGCATTTCCCTCCGGTAATTCAGTCATGATTTCCTCCCGGTTAGTACAACGACATAGCGGTCGTTGGGCAGCGGTTCCTTTTGGTGTTGGTTCATCAGGGCAATTAGGCCGGCCGTGGACGCCGGCAGAACCTGCAAGCCTTCTTTGTGGCGAATCAAGCTGGAATAGGTCAGCATGGCCCTGTCGGACGCATCGGCCGCCCAGCCTTTTGTCTGGCGGATGCTGTCCAGGGCATGGTCGCCGTCAATGGAGTGCCAGTTGATCAGCGGTTCATTGATTTGAGTTTCGTGAATTTTGGCGGGATTCAGGTTCTCGCAGGATCCCATGTTTCTTAAAAAAGCATGCACGATGGGATTCTTGCGAAAGGAGGAGCCTGCCACCATATGGGGCATCCGCGAAATTTTGCCCCGCCGGTAAAGGCTTAAAAACCCCCGGTAAATTCCGGCCAGGGTGGTGCCGTTGGAGACCGGTGCCGCCACCGCAAAAGGGGCATCCCGCAATTCATCGTAGATTTCATAGGCGATTTGACCGTAGGCGCGCATCTGGGTCAGGGCGTTGTTGCCACCGGGGTTGGCATCATAATATTCTTTTTCCCGGGCGATAGCGCTTGATACGACCACCGCGTTTTCATAATCTCCAGGCACGCGGATGATTTGCGCTCCCAGTTCCACCATCTCTATGGTGCGTTTGGTGTGAAAGTTTTCCGGGATGAATATTCGGCATTGCAGCCCGGCAAAACTGGCCGCCAGGGCGGTGGCGACCCCGTAATTGCCGCAGGTTGCAACGCTGATGGTATCAAACCCGCGCCGCATGGCATCCATGGCCTGGGCAAAGGCGATGCGGTCTTTCTGGGTCCCGGTGGGATTGCCGCCTTCAAACTTGAGATATATCTGCCGCAGACCGACCTCCCGCTCGATGTTGCGCGCGCGCACCAGAGACGTGTCCCCGACTTCCGAGTCGAAGACATCCTCATAGGCTTCCAGGCGCTCGTCTATCGGCAATGAAAGGTCCGAAGCAATTTTGCACTGGCGATCGACTTCCCGAAAAATTTCGATCGATTCACCGGTGGCACCATCGATCAAATTATAGGGTTTATCATCATTGACTTGACTCAAATCATTTTCCTTTCGTATCAAAATTATATATTTGCCGATTGCCGCAGTATTTCTTCTGTGCCCTTAAGGGATGACTCACCCGGCATCCTTTCGGCGAAAGATTTGGCATCAGCAAACTTGAGCGCATTAATTTATTTCCTGACAATGGTCTTTTTCATGTCTTTTGATCATCGGGATACCACGATTTCCTTTTCAGATACATCCTGTTTTGCATCAAAAGGTATCTTTTGGGGAAATCCGGACTGGAGACATACTCAAAAGAGCTGGAAAAAAAACTTTCGATCAAATTATTCAGAATCGTTTCTTTATCCCCTGCATCGACGAAATTCCGTACTCTTTTCTGTTCATAACAAACACTCTCACCCATTGATGACAGAATATCACCGGATTTCAAGGCCGTTTGGATATCTTGATAGCAAGATAGAAAATTAACGGGTATGTTAATCCGGATCGTTAATACAACCTGCCAGCGGTCTCCGGCCACTGTTCGTGAACTGTCCAAGAGTTGAAGGCAGAGACCATTTTTAAGCGCCACGGTTTTGATTAGCCTGTCGTCCACAAAATTTCCCCCGACTGAATTTTTCTATTCCACATGAACCTGAAGCGCAATGACGCCATAATTTCTTCTACCAAACCGATGGCGGAACATTCCAATAAAAAGAGTGGCCCACGTTACGCAAGCCACAGTTAAAAAAGATATCAGCTACTTTATGATTTCAATAGAATCCGGCTCTATTGAATATTGTTTAACTCAGTTATTGATGTTAAGCAACCCGTGTGCCAATTTAATAACCCATTGAAATTTATATTATTTTTATATGACCACAGAATTTTCAGGAATTTAGAGTTCCGGTTTTATCACCGGGTTCCTTATTATTCAGCTTTGAATTCCATCGGTTTCACTATAAGAATTTGAAATCATAGGACTTTTGAATCGGGAAATCAAACTTCCGAAAACACGCTGCCAAGAATTCTGAATTCACTTTTCCCGTTTTGAGGACACCCGCCATATCCAGATTTACGCCGGTTGACTGCCGGCGGAGAATAAGAATCGTGATCGAGTCAACGATCACCCGCAAAGCGGGTGGCTTGAATTTTCGGCCAGAGTCCGGGAAGACAAAAGCATGTCAGTGCTTTAATGGTTGCGGTTGTAACCGGGTGCGCAGCACCCGGTTTGAAAACAACCAATCAAAACTGGCGTCCGCAATTCAACGCCAATACAGAATTTTTAATTCCGGTACGGCTGTATTTCGGAATTGATATTTCCTGTTTAATTTTTTTTATTTATAATCAGCACATTAATCAATTTCCGCCCGCATCTTGACCGACTCTGGTTTTTTTGTACAAGAACTTTAAGTTCTGCATCCCGGCGGACCCTGATTGAAAAATTATTTGATAAGAAGCCTTTTGATGGTTTGGCATGCGTATTGCTGTATCTTTGACCGCGGAGCATTGCTACCAATCACATAAATCCTATGGGCAGCGTTGTCATGATCAGTGTTAAAGGCATTCTCATTCCAGTGAATTGGGACAAAAAGGGCAATGTGGTGTCAGTGGCAATTGCCACGGATGATGAAAGTGAATACCTGATAGAGGATCAGGAGCTGGCTGAAAAGTTGAAGAGCCGGTTGAGGCAGGTCGTCCAGGTCCGCGGCGTTGTTGAGAAGGCACAAGGAAAAAACATTATCAAGATAAAACAATGGAGGTGTCAAAATGCGTAGAACAACAAAAAGGCTTTTAACGGGGTTGTTGATTTTTGGTCTTATTCCCATGTTTGCGGGATTGGCGGTAGGCGGTGGGGATGTCACCATCATCGGCACCATCAACGACGATAACCAGATTGTAGACAATGCCGGCGTTGTTTATGAAGTGGCAGACAACGAGATGAGTGAAGAACTGGCAGAGCATGTGGGCCAAAAATTAGAGGTAAAAGGAACCGTAATGGAAAGTGGCGATGGGAAAATGATTACGATCACCTCTTATAAGGTTGTCGAGGAATAATCACAACCAAGGCGATCGATGCTTAATAAAGGGGGGGGATAATTTCCCCCCTTTTTATTGGCGAAAAATGGGGGGATATGAATTAAATCAGCATATCCCGGAACCTTTCCGGATCTGTTTTATACAATTGGAGCGCTCTTTGGTAACCCATATCTTCCACAATCTCGATGCCCCGTTTCAGGTATCTGTATTTTGCCAATTGACTTTTAGTTGCCAGATCCTTCTCAATCAGACGCGATGGAATGGGGCCCAAATAATGATCCAGTATCCGAGGCATCAGGGAGTAAACCAAACCGCCGACAATCCCTTCTTCCACGGAAACCCAGGCATCAACGATTTTGCGGGCGTCTTCTATACCCCGAATGCACTGCTTTTCAAGACTTTCTAAAATGGCCTGCTGCGTATATCCCCTGAGGGCAATGTGCAGCGTCTCCTCCGCGGGCACCATCAGGGCGGTATAGGGGTTCTTGGCGCTGTTTTGCCAGATGGTATAGGTGTCGTTTACAAACTCAAAAGATCCATCATCCCTGATATATAAATCCGTTGAATAAAAACCCACCTCGCCTGTAACTATTTTCCCCTCCAGCTTGATCTCTACCTTTTTTTGCCCTTGATTGAAAAACAGGTAGGTGCCGCTGAATTCCTTTACAAGATTGTGAACCAAAAATGCATTTACACCAGTGCCATCGGACAGGCCCGGCTTTTCCCCTTTCAAGGTACGAATGTCGTTAAAAGGGTTTTCCAAATGGGTGATCTCCAGCAGATCACGGACCACATCCTGGCAGTAACTTTCATACAAGACGGCATATTCTGCCCTTTTTTCGGGGACGAACAACAGCCGGTATTCGAGATCTGTTAGGCGCCATCGCAATGACGTTGCGCCCAGATCCGTTTTGATGTTCTGGATCAAATCCGGATGGCTGTTTAGATGATCTAAGGCGGCCTTGTGAACCTCGGGATCAAAATCATCCTCAAAATCATGAAAAACATGAAGCGGCCGCTGTTTATCCTCAATTATAATATAATCCACCAAACGCGAATAATCCGCATTGGGTTCACCATTGGCACACTGCACAGACTGCCAGAATACCGCCGAAAAAATGATAGCGAACACGATCCTTGCCGACCAGCGCTGATAAATCATACCCTGCTCCAGACGTAACGTAATCAAATTGACTCAAATTAATATTATAATAAATTATCACGGATAGGTAAAGCTTTCGCAGCGGGCAGATGCGCGAAACGCGCTGACAATTCCAATACAAAGCCCATCACCAAGCGGACATCCGAATTCTAAGATGCATGAATTAAAAAGCATCCGATCACCTTCAACCCCGGTCATGACTTTTTAATTGTGATTCAAATTGTCTCTTGATATACTTGACCGTGCGATCCGGATAGATCGCAGGATCGCAATGGAAACAGATAGTTAGGATTGCAGAATGAAATCGATTTTAGTGGTCAGCAGCGAAGCCAAGACCTATCGTCTAATTGCAGCGACTTATCAGTCTGGCTTCACTGTTGAGAAAACAGCCAGCAAGGCTGCGGCGCTGGAGCTGCTTGGGAAAAAACGGTGCG
Organism: Deltaproteobacteria bacterium; assembly: GCA_019312835.1. GTDB lineage: Bacteria > Desulfobacterota > Desulfobacteria > Desulfobacterales > JAFDCJ01 > JAFDCJ01. Next base: position 2,857 of record JAFDCJ010000388.1, on the reverse strand, counting down.
ACCTGATTTTCATCGATCTGGATGTTCTCAACAACTGGGACGCGGGGCAAAGCTACAAAGACGCCCTCAAGCCCTTCTGGCAGTTATACCCGTCCGTGGAAATTATCGTCATGGCGCGCCAGGATAAAATTCGCAAGGCCGTTGATGCGGTCAAGGCCGGTGCCGATGACTACCTGACCTATCCCCTTGATGCCGAGGAATTGAAGCTGGTTTCGGAGAATTTGAAAAAAACGCGAATCATGCAATCAGAGATCGACTACCTGCGGGATCAATTCTGGCAGGTGGACACCTTCGAGCTGGTGCGCACCGACAGTGAACGCATGCAAAAGGTGTTTCAGCAGATTCGCACCGTTTCACCGACCAAAAGCACGGTGTTGTTGATCGGTGAAACCGGGACCGGTAAAAGTGTCCTGGCGCAAGTGATCCACAAGCACAGCAATCGCAAAGATGCCCAATTTATCAGCGTCCATTGCGGGGCCATACCCGACACCCTGGTTGAAAGCGAGATGTTCGGCCATGAAAAGGGGGCCTTCACGGGTGCCGTGCGCCGCAAGCTCGGCAAGTTTGAGTTCGCCACCGGCGGCACCATTTTTTTGGATGAGATCGGCACCATCACGCCTGCCGCTCAGATCAAGCTGCTGCAGGTTTTGCAGGACGGCACCTATCAGCGGGTGGGGGGTGACGAAACGCTGAAGACGGACGTCAGGGTGATTACGGCCAGCAATGCCGATCTGAAAACGATGTGCGACGAGGGAACCTTCAGGAAGGATCTTTTTTATCGCCTGAACGTGTTTCCGATTGAAATTCCGCCTTTAAGAGAGAGATTGGAAGATATCCCCCTGTTCGTTGAAACCTTTTTGAGCAGTTTGAATCAATTTTCTTTAAAGGAAGTAAAAGGTGTTCACCCCATGGTCCTGGCGGCATTCGAGGAATATAGCTGGCCCGGCAACATAAGGGAGTTGGAGAATCTGGTCGAGAGGGCCTACATCCTGGAAGCTTCCTCGATATTGACACCGGAAAGTTTCCCCAGCGAACTTTTCGAGACGGAGTCAACCTCGGTCGTTATTCCCACAGGCCAGCAACTTACCTTAGCGGAAATCAGACAGAAGGGAGTTGAAGAAATTGAAAGAAAATATCTGCAAGATGTACTGGCCCGTAACTGCGGTAAGATCAATGATTCCGCCCGTGATGCCGGCATCAGCTGCCGCCAGCTCAACAAATTGATGAATCGATACGGCCTTCGCAAAGAGGAATTTAAAACCGCCCAGTAGCTGCCCCCTGTCTGGTTTACCAGCGCGGCTGATTGCCGATACCCCGGCCCATGACTTCCAACGTGTCGTTGACGACTACAAAGGCCCGGGGATCGATGTCGTTAATCAGCTTTTTAAGCCGGGGCAGTTCCTGGTGTGAGATGACCGTGAACACCATTTGGATTTCCTGTCCCGTATAGCCCCCCCGGCCATCGATAATGGTCACCCCCCGCTGAATCGTCTCCATGATGCCCCGGTGAATTTTCTCCCAATGCGGGGATATAATATGGACCGCCTTGCGCTGGCTCAGTCCATACACCACCACGTTGAGCATCTGGGTTGAAACAAATAAAAAGATCAGGGTGTACAATGCCTCTTCCATCGAGAATACATAGGCGGCAAAGGACAAAATCAGGACATTCAGAACCAGGATGCTGGTTCCCAGGCGGATGGAAAAGCGTTTGAATAAAATGATCGAAAGGATGTCCATGCCGCCGGCCGACCCAAAAGACTTCAAGATAATGCCCCCGCCGGCACCTGAAAGGATACCCGCAAAAATGGCAGCCAGCATCTTATCCTGCACGGGGATGATAAACGGTTTCCAGAGGACAGCCAGGGAGAAGATGACCATTCCGGCGACGCTGTAGAGAAAAAAGCGTCGGCCGATATACTTCCACCCCAGAAAATAAACCGGGATATTGAGGACAAAATAAAGTCCCGCAACCGGGAGAAACGGAAACAGGTAATGAAGGATCAGGGTCGTTCCGACAAAGCCGCCGCTTAAAAATTTATGGGGGATCAATATCCCGTTGATCGCCAGGGCGCAAATAACGCTCCCGGAAGTGATGAGAAACAGGTTCCACAATACCAGGCGGATTTTCCGAAGATAGATTATCCCGCTAAGGGGTCTGGAAGATAGGATATTTTCTTTGGCGACATCCATCTATATATCTCCATTCAGTTGTGTTTTCATGGCGCCATCTCAGCGGGCCGCTCAATTAGGTGATCGGCAGTTTATTCCCGGAAAGTAGAGCAATCTGCATGCCAGCATATCAATTCAGCCGTAAGAAAAAGCGCTCAAATCAAATTTCGGTCATTTTTTCGTAATAACTTGAAATCACAACATTTTTATTATCCTTTAAATCGCTGATAAAGCCCATTGCCGTCGAAAAACAATCCGACCGTGCCATCACGGCCGCTCCCCGGCGAGTATACAGGAACTGCCGATTCCGATAGGAGTAAAAATCGGAAGTATGATTTCCGATTCAAATATTTAAATAATATCAGAATGTTATTTCAATTCATGGCACCTGGTGTTTTCTGGATGTGTCCTCCAATCTTTGGTTCAGAATTTGCGGTTCCTATCTTTAAACCAATCAGGCATATTTATTTAATAATATCGGTATGTTATATATTTGGCATGGCAGTTGCGAAGGAGGATAGGTCAAAATTGAAGCAGTGAAGTGGGATCAACCGGGCGAATGGTCATCTTGGGTTCAGCCGAGGGCCAACACGTGGCTGGAGCTGTCAATTCGTTTGGGCCTTTGCCATAAAGGAGCAAGATGATGAGAAAATCAATCCCATATGGTGTCGTTATATTGATCATT
>JAFDCJ010000387.1 GCA_019312835.1 Deltaproteobacteria bacterium | reverse complement strand
ATGTGACATTTTCTGTACATCTGTACTCAAAAGTGACCAAATTTGTCGGTCTGAAAATAAATAAATTGGGGCAAAAGCTTTATAAACTTTTGTAAATATTGTATTTAAATTACACTTTTAGCCGGGTGCGATTTTTGCAACGGGTTTATCCGACGATGTACCGCGAAGCGGTTTGATCGCACCCATGACCTGCAGCCGGGGGGAATCCCATTGTTCAAACGTGTCGCCTTTTTATTTGCGCTTGTCTTTCTCTTATCGTCTGTTAGCGCCTATGCCGATTTAGAGTCCGACGTCATTGACCTGGTAAATGATGAAAGAGCCGCCGAGGGACTCGGTCCGCTGAGCTACGATGCGAACCTGACCGCTGCTGCCCGCGGCCATTCGCAGGATATGGGGTTGAACGATTATTTCGACCATATCGGCCTGGACGGCAGTACCCCCGGGGATCGAATCACGGAGGCCGGTTATTCCTGGAACACGTATGGCGAAAATATTGCCGCCGGCTATGCCACCCCGGCTGCGGTGGTGGCCGGCTGGATGGCCAGCGCGGGGCATCGGGCCAATATCCTCAATCCTAATTTTTGTGATATCGGCGTCGGCTATGCCTATGTGGCGTCGAGTAGCTACGGGCGCTATTGGACCCAGAATTTCGGGCGCAAGAGCGGGGTCTATGCCTGCCCGGCAGCCGCGACCTATGTGATCACGGCCACCGTCGGTGCCGGCGGCAGCATTGATCCGGAGGGCAACATATCGGTGGATCAGGGCGACAGCCAGACGTTTATCATCACCCCGAACCCCGGCTACCGCATCGATGCGCTGACGGTGGACAACCAGCTCAAAGCCATCACCACCACCTATACCTTCAGCAATGTCAACAGCGATCACAGCATCGATGTGACCTTCGCCCTCAATCAGTCGCCGCCGACGGCCCACGCCGGCCAGGATCAGACCGTCACCGAAGGAGATACCGTCACCCTGGACGGCTCTCAATCAACTGACCCCGATGACGCCGTCGTCGAATATGAGTGGTCCCAGGTGAGCGGGCCGGGTGTCACCCTGTCCGATGAACATGCCGTTAACCCCACCTTTGTGACCGGCCCGGTCAACGGCAACGCCACCATCGTTTTCCAGCTGCGGGTATTTGACTCCGGCGACGCCACGGACACCGATACGGTTCAAATCGATATCAATGAAAACAACATTCAGCAGGTACCGACCGATGCCATTTCTTTTTACACCACAACCGGTAGGGCGATGGGATTGAAACCGGCGGCCGGTGCCAGCATGACAATGTTGAGCGCCATTGATCCGAACAGCAGCGGTGCTGCCGACCAGGCCGGTGCGCCGCAAAACCTGATATACGGTCTGGTCGGATTTAACCTTGCGGTCAACATCCCCGGCAGCAGCGCGACCGTCACGATCTATCTGCCGCAACCGTTGCCGGCCGGTTACCGGCTGTATAAGTACAGCAGTAGCTCCGGCTGGTATGACGACAGCATCCACACCAGCGTCAACAGCACCCGCGATCGAATCACCCTGACCCTGGTCGATGGCGGCACCGGCGACGATGACGGCGAGCTAAACGGTTCCATCGAAGACCCCTTTGGTTTCGGCACACCCCCAGCAGGCATTGGCACGGTGAACAATGTCAGCAGCGGCGGTGGTGGCGGCGGAACTTGCTTCATTGACACGGCTCGAAATGACGCTGGTGATCACCTCTACCCGAATAAATACCCATTGGGGGTTATATTTGTCATAAGCGCGCTCACGGTGTTCGGCCGTGTCGTTATCCCCTGCCGCGGTCGACGGAAATGAGGGGACGGGATTGATTTTGCGCGGTTGTGCTGGTGTTGGTTTGCGGGCATGACGCTATAAAATCACATGCGCGCAGTAGATGCGCCGGGAGCTTATTCAGATAGACCGTTTATTTGGGAAACGCTTGAACGGGATTGACGATCTCAAACTGCATGGCCGCCTGACTTTCATCGAGGCCTGCAATCCCGCGTTTGGATGATCCTTTAGACGAGCCTTTTTTGGTTTTTATCCGGGCACCGGGCATTCCGTTGGCTTTTCTCTGGGCCTCTAAAATCGCCTTGTGCATCTTGCGGCTGTAGGGCAGTCGATAGGCTCTGGGCTGGTTTTGCCTATCAGCGCTGGAAATGTTTTGGGGCTTGAGCAAGCCCGCCAGCTTTTGTTTGGCGCTTTTGGGATTCGGCTTGATCTGAACCCAGAAATAGATGGCCCCCGGATCGTTGTACAGCGGGTTAGGCTCATTGATGCGGACGGCCAATACCTGACTGTTGTCGGGAATTGGCTGTGATACCGGCCAGCCCGCCAGATTCGGCACCGCGTAGTACAGCGCCAGACCATACCATATGGTGGCCGGAATCAGAATCGCTTTGATGATGACCTGACCCGGCGTGCGGATGGACACCCACAAAACAATTGCCGAGATAATGACAAACGCCATTGATAAACCAATATAGCCCGTCCAAAGTTCCATTTAGAACTCCTTGACATGGATGAATTCAAAAAACCGGCTCATCCTTCTCCGCCCTCGTAGCTCGGCCGTGAGGATTGCTGCAACAGATTCTTGGGAAGGTCGTCCCAATCGATAATATCGCCCTGACTGGTCATCACAAAACGGGCGACGGTGACTTCTTCCCAGGTACGATTCATCACAACTTTCTTGTATAAGATCGTTTGAACTTTCGGATTCAGCCTGTCTATGCGCACTTCAACCGGCGTGGGAGACGGATCGCGTTTCTTGTACATGTGAACATTCAGCACCCACTCGCCGGTGATAAACCCTCTGATGGTTGTAAGCTCTTGATTGTGGGCATAGGCAATGCAGCGGCCGTCATCCAATTTAATGGTGTCATTGACGGTTCCAAGGTCATCCCGGTCTAGGTGGGCCATGCCCACATCTTTCTGTTTGAAGTGGACCACGTTGCCGGTTGGATCCTGCAACCAGGTGTCGACATCGTCATGGCTGTTGTCGCTCCAGGTGACCGTGATGACGAACTCGGCTTTGGTTTTGATATCCGCTTTTTTGAGGCTCGGGTTGATCAACAAGAAGGATATGATAAACAGCAGAACAAAGCCGACCAGCGTATTGAACAATAGATCCAGAAAGCTGGTGTTGTTATAATATATTCTACGCGGTCGCATCTTTCTTCAGATCCGTTGAAAGATAATCCAAGTGATGGGTAAAGTTAAACAATTGCAGTTTCAGCAACAGGCTGCACACAAGACCTGCAGCGGTCGTGTACAACGCCGTGCTCATACCGGAGCTCATTTTTGCCAGCACACCTTGCATGCTGACAACATTCTGCGGATCCATATCCCCAAAACTGGAGCTCAACATATAAATAAAACCAGCCACCGTTCCAATCATGCCAAGGGTCAACAGCATATCGCTGACGAACCAGCCGATGTCACTTTTCTTGTAGTAAAGGGCGACATGCTGATGGGTAAGCTTCTCTTCCTTGCACAGATGGTAGGTTTGGATACCCACGCGGATGGTAAAAACGGCAAAAACAGCATAGATAAGAAAACTGATTTTGGTAACATCTACCGCGTTGACTTTATGGACCATACCGGACAGGAAAAGCGCCACCGTACCCAGGCTTGCAACTGCAAAGAATAACCACCACCGCAGCAGAATACTGTATTTCTCTAACAGGGCCATGGTGCGTGCTCCTTGAAACATCTATTTACCGCCTTCATCACGGACGTGATGAGAAGAACAATCGAGCCAGAATGATAAAGATTATGATTCTAGACTCTTTCGGTTTCCCCCGTATATTGTATCGGCAAAAATCCTATCAGACTTAAATATTTTCTGCGCCCTGATGAACATAATGGCATGGTAAGGATGGATTCGTGAACTGTTTTCAATGCATTAGGCAAGCCAGGCAAAAATGGGGAAAACGATTGACAAGGTGCCGGTTACGTGCTGAAATTGCGTGGCGAAGGCAGGTCATCATCGCAACGGCAATTTCGCCGTCAGCCGCTCGATTGTGCGAGGCGAGAAAATTGCCGCCGCTATGAAGTTGACACTCGTAATGATTAAAAGCTTAAAAACTAAAATCCGAAGTCAAGAATTATAGGAGATCGGAAATGAAAGCAAAGCTGTTTCAGAAATCTCGTAAGATAAAATGGGCGCTGCCAATGGTTTTGTCGATCGCATTGATGGCTGTATTTTTCTCCGATAACCTGTCGGCTAAGACCGCCCGGGAAATTGATGTGGAAGTGGAGGTGGCCATCGAACGCTTTCACAGGCAGGTCATCGGTGCCGAGAAATTGATTGGAGCATCGAAGGGAATGCTGGTGATGCCAAATGTTTTCAAAGGGGCCTTTTTAATTGGCGGCGAATACGGCGAGGGCGCGCTTCGTATCGATGGCAAAACGGTTGATTATTACAGTACCGCCTCCGGCTCCATCGGTCTGCAGATCGGTGGACAAAAAAAAGATATTTTCCTCTTGTTTATGACGGATGAAGCCCTTCAACAATTTAGAGACAGCAAAGGCTGGGAAGCGGGGTTGGATGGCAATGTCGCCTTTATGAAATATGGTGCCGGGGTGCGTGAAGATACGACCACCACCAAAGATCCCATCATCGGCTTCGTGATTGACGCCAAAGGTCTTATCGCCGACTTCTCCATTAAAGGCGCCAAGTTCTCCAAGTTGGACCCGGAAAAATAATCCGGGACAGAGGTGACGGTGTTGCTTTTTTTGCTTTTCATACGCTCGCCAAACTTCCAATTCATGGAAAAGTAAAAAAGCAGCCCCGTCCCCAGATATCCGAAACGCGATTATTGGATCGCCCGGGTCTGCCAGATGCTGAACTCTTCTTGCAGCCCTTCCAGGACCGCCGGGTCACGGTCGTAAACATCCCGGGTAAACATATAATTGTCATATTCATCGAACCAGACCGTCACGTACACGAGCATAATCGGTTTGGGTTCCGGCAGATTGACCCGCTGGGTTATATTGGTATCCAGCAGCTGTTGAATGCGCTCCCGGTTCCAGTTATCGGGGTCGGCCAGCAGAAGCTCCGCCAGCTCCATTTTTTTGTCGACCCGGATGCAGCCGGAGCTGAAGGCGCGATCTTTGGGCCTGAACAGCGACTGGCTCGGGGTATCGTGTAAATAAATAAAATGCTTATTGGGAAATATAAATTTCATTCGCCCCAGCGCATTGTGCGGCCCCGGCTCCTGCCTGAAGGTATACGGCGCGGTTTTTTTGTATTGCGACCAGTTGACCGTAACCGGATCCACCACCCCGCCCCTTTGGTCTATGACGCTGATCTTCATTTCACTTAGATAGTTCGGGTCCTTTTTTATTTTAGGAAGGATGTCTTTTTCCAGAATCGTCGGCGGTACGGTCCAGGTCGGATTGAATACGATATACTTTATCTTGGATTTGAACACGGGCGTTTTGCGGAATGGCTTGCCCACCTGAACCTTGCTGGTCCAGGTAGGGGTGCCGCCCTCGAAATGATAGGCCTGAAAACCGGCGATATCCACGAGAATATAATCCGGATGCACTTTATAGAAGATCCAGCGGGCGCGCTCGAGGTTGACCCGAATCTGATCAATTTTTTCCTTAACCGGAATATTCAAAGCGGCATACGTATTTTTACCGACAGCTCCGTCATCTTCCAGACGATGCTGGTATTGAAACCGCATAACGGCCGCCTTCAAATCTTCATCATAAAAATCAGACTCGGTGTCGGCGCCCTCCAGCTCACCGGTAATGGACAGTCTTTTGCGCAACAGGGCAATCCGCGCATCCGTCATTCCCGGTTTAAGGGTCGGTCCCTCCGGCAGCGGTTCCCATCCCCCGGCATCCTGAATGGCTTGATATTTCTTCAAAACCGCTTTGAGCAGGCGGTAATAATCATTTTTCGGTCTGATGTTTTTGAGCCCCTGGGCCAGGCTGCCGGTGCGAAGCCGCTTTTCTATGGCTGCCACAGGGTTTTTATCATGAATTTGCCGGGACATGTTCCAGGCCGACTCCAGACTTTCAGGGTCTACCTTGCCGAACTGGATGTGATAGCACAATCGCACCAGGCTGTCGGTCAGCAGGATGTCGTAGTCAGCCAACAGCGAAGGGTCTGGCGAAAGGCTATCATCCAGGCGCAATTTGAGAACCAGCAGCTGGGACAGGTGGTAATCCTCGGGATTCAGACCTTCTTCCGCCACCCGGCCCACGTCATCCAGCAAATCTTTGACATTCTGCGGATTTTGCCAGAGCAATTCAAAATCGTTGCGTTCGTAAAGGGCCGTAAGCCAGTGCCTGGAAGCGATATCGGCATAACCGATTTGAAGTTTGCCGGTGGTCCACAGCTCGTCAATTCTTTGTTGAATTATTTGCCTGGAGAGGTCTGGTTGGGTAAAGCCAACAGCCGAAATCGCAAAAGCCGCTATCAGAAATAACAAAAATAATTTTAGGATCCGGGCGGTCATCACAATAATCCCCTAATGAAGCACTCATCGGCCCACTGCGTGCCCTGGAAAGTAAAACCGGAGTCAGCGACCACCCGCAAAGCGGGTGGCTTGGATTTCCCCGCCTTTATGGGCGGTGGAAGACAAAAGCACGTCAGTGCTTTAATCGGTGCGGTTGTAACCGGGAGCTAGTCCCGCCATGGCGGGATTAGAAAACAACCAATCGATTTGTTTGAAGCCTCTATATTTAGACCATTTCCTGAAACCAATCGTGCGAATTTGAAAACTGAGCAAATCAAAAACCTTGAATTTGAACCAAGGCTAATACATGCAATCCGGCTGTCAACCGGGCTGATGTCGCAAACTGTAAGTATGGCGAAGAATGGCGGCTAACCCTTGAGCAAGATAAGAAACGCGCATACACCAGCCCGTGCCCTAATTACGGCTAATGCGATTGGAAAAATGGCCGATATAGATGATGGCCATGTAAAATGGTCATTTCTGCACTCTTCGAGTGAGGGCGGCCTGTCAAGGGGAAGATGGGCCGCCCTATTTCTTTTTTTGAAAGACGCTCCATCAGCCCCGCACTGCCAGCAACGCGAGTAACAAAAGCACGCTCATCGATCGGCCCTGCTCTGCAGTTTGGCAGCAAACTCGACAAAATAGTCGATCGACGCCGGATTGCTCATGGAATCCACATTCACGGCTTTTTCCACCGGGACACCCGCCAGGATTCTTTTCACCGGCACTTCCAGTTTTTTGGCGTTGAGGGTTCTGGGAACATCCGGGATAGCAAATATATCATCGGGCACGTGGCGCGGGGATAATGTACCTCGAATTTTGTGGTTTATCTTTTTTTTGAGTTCATCATTCAGATCGACCCCTTGGGTGGTCACCACAAACAGCGGCATAAAATAATTGCCACCCGATGTCTCGACGCCGATCACGAGACTGTCGGCGATTTCCGGCAGATCCTCCACGGCGGCATAGATCTCGCTGCTGCCCATGCGCACCCCCAGACGGTTGATGGTGGAATCGGACCGGCCGGATATGACGCCGCTGCCCCTTTCCGAAAACCGCACCCAGTCCCCGTGCCGCCAGACCCCGGGGTACATCTCAAAATAGCTTTCATGGTAACGCCGATTTTGGGGATCATTCCACAAATACAGCGGCATGGACGGCATGGGCGCGGCGATGACCAGCTCGCCCACTTCGCCGATGAGCGCGTTGCCGTTTTCGTCATAGGCCCGGGCATCGACCCCCAGGCAGCGGCACTGCAGCTCGCCGGCACGAACCGGCAGCAGGACGCAGGCCCCCAGAAAGGCCGTGCAGGGATCGGTGCCGCCGCTGACCGACCCCAGCAGCAGGTCTTTTTTGACCTGCGCGTATACCCACCGGAATCCTTCCGCCGGCAGGGGGGATCCGGTGGAGCCAACCGTTTTCAAACAGCTCAGATCAAACTGCTTGCCGGGCTCCAATCCCTCGGCCATGCAGGTGGTCAGGTAGGCCGCACTGGTGCCGAACACGCTCATGTCGGCATCCTGGGCCAGCCGCCAGAGCACGTCCAGATCGGGATGGCCGGGGCTGCCGTCATACAGCACCGGGGTGGCGCCCAGCAGCAGGCTGCCCTGGAGAATATTCCACATCACCCAGCCGGTGGTGGAGAACCAGAAAAAGCGGTCGCCGGCATGTACGTCCACGTGCAGGCCGGTGAATTTCATAAACTCCAGCAATATGCCCCCGTGGCCGTGCACCAGGCCCTTGGGCAAGCCGGTGGTTCCGGAGGAGTAAACCACCCAGAGGGGATGGTCGAACGGTACCTGCTCGAAAACAAGCTCATCGCTGGGCGTCAACAGATCATCGAAAATTTGGGTGCGGGCTAACTGGCCACCCGCGCCGGCAGGATGAAGATAGGGGACCAGAATCGTCTGTTCCAGGGTCGGCAGCGACCGCTGCAGCTCGGCGATGGCCGGGCGGCAGTCGAAGCCTTTGCCCCCGTACTGGTACCCATCAACGGCCAAGAGCACTTTGGGCTCGATCTGCTTGAAGCGGTCGACGACGCTGCGGGTGCCGAAATCCGGCGAACAGCTTGACCAGGTAGCCCCGATACTGGCGGCTGCCAGAAAGGCCACAATCGTTTGCGGAATATTGGGCATATAGGCAACCACCCGGTCGCCCCGCCGTACCCCCATGGCACGCAGGGCCGCTGCAATGGCGGCCACCTGCTGATAAAACTCCTCCCAGGAAATTTTCATCAGGGGCTGAATTTCGGATTGAAATATCAACGCCGGACGTTCAGGCGTTCGATGACGAAATACATGCTCGGCATAGTTCAGCTCGGCACCTGTGAACCATCGGGCGCCCGGCATTTTGCGGCTATTTAAAACGGTGGAATACGGTTTAGAGGACCGGATGTCGAAGTATTCCCACAAAGATTGCCAGAAATCCTCAATTTCGGTGACCGACCATTGCCAGAGGCTGATATAATCTCCGAAAGTCAGGCCCTTTTCGGCTGCCAGCCACTGCATGTAGCGGGTCATATTGGCCCGGCTGACAACATCTAGGCCGGGCTCCCATAGAATAGTACCTTCGCTGATATGATCTGATCCCATATATCTCTCCAATCTTGACAACTATAGCAGTAATTCTGAATAATACACTGAACTGCGGCCGCAGAATCCAGGGAATTATTAATCGCCTCGGCAGGTTTTCAGCTGCCTGATTTTCCCCTCCCTCGATGGGAGGGGATTAAGGGGAGGGTGACCACCCCCACCCAGACCCTCCCCCATCAAAGGGGGAGGGCTTATGGGAATATTCCGGGATTTCTGCATAGCCTCTTGCATCTTTTGCGACTCCCTTCGGTTCTAGTTTGTTTAAAAATCCAATACCATTTTATGATTTGACATACAAGCAAAGCGGTATCTATATTTGATCAGCGTAAAGTAATGAATAGAGCAAATCTGCAGAGATATCCAATTTGGTTTGATCGACTCGATCGTTTTTCAAAGAATTTAAAAATATGCGTAATCTCACGTTCCTGATATCCAGGAGTAAAGTATGAACCCACCCATCGTCATTATCGGGATCGGAGAGTTGGGCGGCGTATTTGCCAAGGCATTTTTATATGCCGGTTATCCGGTTTACCCGGTAACCCGCGGGATGGATATCGGCCAGGCGGCCAACCAGATCCCGCACCCGCAGCTGGTTCTGGTAGCGGTAGCTGAAAAGGACTTTCGGTCGGTCATGGCGACGATTCCGGCCCCCTGGCGCAGCTGCATCGGGCTGCTGCAAAACGAACTCCTCCCCGGCGACTGGCAGTCATATCATATCGATAGCCCCACCGTTATCTCGGTCTGGTTCGAAAAGAAAAAGGGTATGGGCACCCATGTGCTTATCCCCTCGCGGGCCCACGGCCCCCGGGCCCGGCTGATGGCAGATGCGTTGCGCGGCGTGGATATCGCCTGCGACGTTTTAGCGACCGCAGACGACCTGCTGTATGAACTGGTGCGCAAAAACGTCTTTGTGCTTACCATCAACATCGCCGGACTGGTGCTGGCCGACGGCACCACCACCGCGACTCTATGGGAGCAGCACCAGGAACTGGCGGTTGCTTTGGCAAATGAAGCCATCGATGCTCAGCAATACCTGACCGGCGAGGTTTTCGACCGCCAGCGCCTGATAGGCGGCTTGCTTGAAGGCATCAACGGTGACCCGAAGCACAAATGCAAAGGCCGCTCGGCATTGGGGCGACTGGAACGCGTCATCGCCGCCGCCGATAAGGCCGGCCTTGAGATCCCTCGTATCAGAAAGATTAAAGCCGAGATCGGATAAGCCCCTGCCTTGACGCCTGCGGTATGGGTAGCATATTATGAATTAGTGATTTATGCCGGCTTCAAAATCGACACGCCTACGGTAACGACCTTATGATGTGATAGGGGTCAGGAGGAACCTGCGCCATGAAAGAAGAGTGGATCCCGGCCTTGAAGGCAATGACCTATGGAATTTACGTTTTAACCTCATCCCATAAAGAAAAGATCAACGGGATGATCGCCTCCTGGGTATCCCAGGTCTCCTACGATCCCCTGCTGATCATGGTGGCGGTGCACACCAACCGTTATTCCCATCAACTCATCGACCAGGGCGGGTGCCTGGCCTTGCATGTGCTCGCCCGGAACCAGGCGGATCTGTTAAAGCGTTTTAAGGGGTCCGATCCCGAGGCCAAATTTGCCGGCCTCCAATGGCAGCGGGGCAAAACCGGGTGTCCGGTCCTGGCGGATTGCATCGCCTATTTTGAAGGCAGGATCGCTGATCGATTCCGCCCCGGCAACCACACGCTCTTCTTCGCCGAGGTGGTGGATGCCAGGGTTGTCGCCGAGAAGCGGCCGTTGACCAGCCTGGACTATGACGGGGTGTATCTGGGCCAACATTGATAGGTGACGCTTAGCAAATGAACAGTAAATTTGATCAAATTGTGGCGCACGTCAGCAAGGTCGTTCTGGGAAAAGAAGATCAGATCCGTCTGGCGCTGACCTGCCTGCTGGCCGGGGGGCACCTTCTGATAGAAGATATACCCGGCATCGGCAAAACCACCCTGGCGAAGGTGCTCTACTTATGCCTGGGCTTAAACTTTCGTCGCATTCAATGCACCAGCGATATGCTGCCCGGCGATATTCTGGGGGTTTCCGTGTTCGAGCGCAAGAGCAGCTCTTTCCTTTTCCACCCCGGCCCCATTTTCTCCCAGGTGATGCTGGCCGATGAAATCAACCGGGCAACCCCCAAGACGCAAAGCGCCTTGCTGGAAGCCATGGAGGAGCGCCAGGTGACGGTAGAAGGCAAAACCCGAGCCCTGGAACAGCCGTTTTTTGTGATCGCAACCCAGAACCCTATCGAGCAGTCCGGGACCTTCCCGCTGCCCGAAAGCCAGCTTGATAGATTCCTGATGCGTATCGATCTGGGCTACCCCAATAGAGCCGCTGAAAAGAAACTTCTATCCCAGGGTGAAACCAGACGCTCACTGGCAGACCTGAAGCCCCTGCTGACCAGCAAAGATGTCCTGATGTTGCAGCAGCAGGTTGGCAAAGTAAAAGTGTCCGATGCCCTGCTGGAGTATGTGCAAGATCTTCTGGGATTTACGCGTCAATCACTTCATTTCCATGTCGGTCTTTCACCGCGGGCCGGTCTCAACCTGCTCGCCGCCGCCAAGTCACGCGCGTATATGCAGCAACGCGATTATGCCCTGCCTGAAGATTTGCAGCAGGTAATGCCCTGGGTGGTGGGACACCGTTTGCGATCCCGGGATGAGGGCGTTGAATTGCCCCGTGAAAGATTGATGTCGATCTTGTTGGAGGTGCCGCTGCCGTGAGAAATAAGCCTTCGGAAAAGAGGGATCGATGTGATGGGCTATACGTCAAAGGAAGAAGTTAACCCAAGTGCCACCAACTGCAGGCAGTCATAGTGATACCATGAATACGCCCACCGACCGGGGATCCATCCGGGTTGAACGCCATCGGATCCGGATTCGGCCGACCCGCAACGGGATTATTTTCATTGTCCTGGTGTTGGCCCTGTTTATCGGGTCGATCAACTACAACAACAACCTTGGCTTTCTGTTCACGTTTCTTCTGGGCAGTATCGCCCTGGTGTCAGTGGCCGACACCTATAAAAGCATTGCCGGCATCACCATCGGGTCATCATATGCTGCACCGGTCTTTGCCGGGGAACCGGCCGTGTTTGAGTTGATCGCATCCGCAGGTGCCGCCAACAAAGGCCGTATCGGCTTTGCTTTTGAAGGTCAGCCAACTGCGTACCACGAATTGATCGCCCATGCGGATAATCGCATCCGGGTGACCGCCCGCACCACCGCCCGGGGGATCTTACGACCCGGACCGTTATCGATTCACTCCGCCTACCCGCTGGGCCTGTGGCGGGTCGGCACCCGCATCGATCTGAATCTTGAAGCGATCGTCTACCCCCGACCCCGGCACGGTCATGTCGAAATACGGGACGCCAGATCTCCACTCGGTGATACTGCAGACGCCAGCGGCCCGGGATCCGGCGATTTCCGGGGGTTGAAAAGTTATGCGCCGGGAGATCCCCTCCAGCGCATATCGTGGCGGGCCTCATCCCGCGGTCAGGGACTTTTCACCAAGGACTTTAAGGGGCAACATGCCACGGCCCCTTTTCTGGACTGGCAGACGCTCACGGCCTCCGATCCGGAACACAAGCTGGGGCTGCTGTGTCACATGGTCCTCAAAGCCTATCAAAAGGAATGGACCTACGGCCTCCGGCTGCCCGGCCAAACCATCGGCCCGGGCAACGGCCGGGGCCACAAGCTGCGTTGTCTAAGGGCTCTATCCCTGTTTTAGATAGAAATACGACGCAGGTAGATACCTATAGTTCGGTAAAACTATGGATTGCAACATCAAATCTAGGCGGCTTTTTGCTTTCCGGCGTCTCAGCGGAAAGCAAAAAATTTCTACAACTTTGCGCCCTGGTTTATTCCAGTCAAGAATTTTTTTAATACTTTCCCGCGAAGCGGGGAAAGAATATTTTTTATATAGCTTCAGTCACTGAGAATGTCACCTTAACCAACCCTGGTGTTTGAGAGTCT
>JAFDCJ010000386.1 GCA_019312835.1 Deltaproteobacteria bacterium | reverse complement strand
ATATCCAGAATCATGTTATGCGGCTGGACACAGGCGGCCACTTTTATGTTTGCCAGACGTTGGATATCTTCGGAACGAATCATCTGGGTGTGCTCGATGCGATGGGGCAGCGCCGGCGGTACGAAAGATTTGGTCTTTATCTTGCTGCGCGATTCGACGAGTTCTTCCAGAACAGTGATAATCTCGCGATTTGCCCGATCCCCGATGGCATGAACGATCACGGCCAGCCCTGCCTTTTCCGCAGCTTCAATCTTTCGGCGTAGCTCAGACATCGAGCCGAGTGGCATGCCGATATCGGCATCCAGGTATGGCTCCAGCATCCAGGCTGTACGCGCGCCCATGCCGCCGTCGGCAAAGTATTTAACGTGGCCGATGCGCAGGCGGTCATCACCAAGCCCGGTGCGAAGTCCCAGGGCGATGGCCTCTTCCAGGCGCTCCCCGGCAAGACTCACCCAGCACCGCAAATCAAGCATGCCCTGTTCGTTTAAAAGCTGCCAGGCTTTCAAAGCCGGCGCACCCTCCAGACCGCCCATGAGGCGAACATCGTGAATGGCGGTCAGACCCAACCTGTGCAAGTAGGAAATACCGTCCCGCATCGCCGCCACAAGTTCATCGGCGCTTGGCGGGGGGATAACCGATTTGACCAGGTTGGGAGCCAGTTCCCGCAGAATGCCGGTTGGACGCCCGGCTAAATCTTTTTCAATCACACCGTCTGGGGGGTCCGGGGTGGATTCATCGATTCCGGCCAGTTCCAGGGCACGTGAGTTAACCGAAACAAGATGTAGATCACAGCGCCAGAGGGCGACCGGATGAGAGGGGGCAACAGCGTCGAGATGTTCCCGGCGCGGCATGGTATGCTCGGGCCAATCGGATTCATTCCAGCCCTGCCCCAGAATCCATTTTTCCGGTGGTAACTGGCCGGCGGTCTGCGCAACCTGCCCTAAAAGTTCATCCAAAGCGTTGACCCGCGCCAGATCGAGTTGCTGGCGGCCCATGGCCCAATCATAAAAATGAAAATGAGAATCCATCAGCCCCGGAATTGCCAGACGCCCATTGAGGTCGACGCGCTCCGTTTTTGAAGTGCCCAAAGCGCTAATCTCATCATTATCACCGATAGCCATTATCCTGTCTTTGCAGACCGCAAGCGCCCGGGCCAGAGGTCTTGCCGTATCCATTGTGTGGATGTTGCCATTGAACAAAATGAGATCAGGTTCAGAGGGGTTGTGGGTCATAACAAAAATCCTTCCTGAAATGGATCCTTCGGATCGATGATGAAATCGTGTACGCCGGTGATATAAGCGCTGCCGCGGACTTCCGCTACAACCGCCATGGTATCTCCCAGCCGGGTTTCTTCCAACAGCCGACCCTGAAAGGTCGTGCCGAGCGGACTCGTGTTCATGTAGGTATCGCCGACGCCGAACTGGCCGCGGTGATGAAGCAGGGTCATCTTGGCCGCCGTGCCGGTGCCGCACGGCGAGCGGTCCATATGGCCTTCGCCCAGAATAACCATGCTCTTTCCCTTACCCTGGGCGTCCGATGACGGATCATAAAATTCAGTTACATCCACCGTTTTGACCTCGGGCCGCGCGGGGTGGCGCACGGTCAATTGTTGATTGGCTGCGTGGATGAGCTGCATTCCCAACTGTTTCAAACGGCGTCTATTTGGCGGGGAGAAGTCAAGACCGATCTGATCTGTTGAGACCATGACAAAGAAGCCGCCCACGCAAACGGTGGCAACCTCCAATTGACCGAATTCGCGAATGGATAGGGTTTCATAGTCGCTATAAACAAACGAGGGGACCATCCGGATCGCAACCGATTCGACCCTGCCGTTGTGCATATAGGCCGTCGCCTGCATGGGACCGGAAGGTGTGTCGACGATAACCTGCGATTCGTCGCTGTCCGGCTCGATCGCACCGGCCTCGATCATGGTCATTACCGCTCCCATGGTAGCATGTCCGCATAGATATGGATAGCGGCGCGCGTCCATGTAAATCAGGCCAAACCGGGCACCGGGAGTTACGGGTTCGGTGACACAGGCGGCAAACATGTCTCGATGGCCGCGAGGTTCGCGCGTCAGCAGCAGGCGAATGTGATCATAGTGCGCCATGAAATATTCGCGTTTTTTTTGCATGGTCTCACCCGGCAGGGGGGCCGTCCCCCCAACAATCAGCCGGGCCGGCTCCCCTGCGATGTGCGAATCTATGGTAATGATCCGATCCGGATAGCGCTCACGGAATTGTTTTTCGATCCGATCCTTTTTCAGCATGTGCGCCCTCCTTTTTCCCCTTGGTATCTAAAAAGCGAATTTACATTCAGGTCGGCCAACAACTCTAAAAAGACAAAACCTGAAAACGGCAGTGTCAGCTTTCAGGTTTCAGCTTGAAAGGTTTGCAGCAAAACGGTCTACCGATTCATTCCATGGGGATCAAATGGCAGTGGTGCGGCGATACCTGCACGCTGACCTCCTCGCCGATTTTGTAGATCCGTGTTCTCATCATACTGATGACATGGATTTCACGGTCGGTACCCAGTTCAATGAAGTAGCTGACCTCTCCGCCCATGTAACTGCGGTCTTTGATGCGGCCCTGAAAATGGTTCATCCCCTCCGACGGTTTGAATTCATCCCTGGGAAAGGCATCAAACCGCTGGGCGCGGACGATCATTTCCACTGCATCACTTTTCGAGAATCCGCCTTTATTTTCAGCAAAAAGGACATCGCCGGTCTCAATTTTGACGTTT
>JAFDCJ010000385.1 GCA_019312835.1 Deltaproteobacteria bacterium | reverse complement strand
TGGTATCTCTGGTGGATCCCGCATCCTCATATAGGCGGAAAGCCCTACACATACTACAGCTTGAACCTAACCATCGATGAGCAAGATTGTATAAACTAAACATGCGAATACGGCCACTCATTTTAACCGGTATGTCCACGCCGTTCTGTGTGATCAGGCACTTAAACCGGGGCGATCGGGCAGTGGAACATTATCATATGTGGAAACGCCTTGCTGCGTTTGGAATGTTTCTGGTGATGCTGTCATGTTCGGGCGACACCAGCGCCCCGGCTCTTTTTCAGGGCGACCCCGGTCTACAGAGTCTGCCGGCACTTGTTGAGCCGGAACCAATCCTCGGGGGTGCGCCGCCGGCCAGATTTAGCGCCTTAAAATATGAAAATCACTTTCTGGATAAGATATCGGGCCAAACAAGCCTGCCTTACACCAGCCGGGTCAATCTCAAGGCGCACGACACCCAACTCACCGTTACCCAAACAGAATATTTCATGTCACAGCCTGACGGCAGCTTCTCAAAACAGGTTACCGATGTGGATGTCGGCATTCCGGGTATCATCTCCCTTGTGTATCTCACCACCAAGCCGTCACACCCTGAAAAACTTCAGTTTCGAAAAGTGGTCCGGCGATTTGAAAATGTTACGGGTCGATTGTTTCCGTTGGATAAAATGAGCCAGCTGTCCTTTGACCTCATATGTGCCTACCAGGTCACCCGGGCCAGAACCCATCAAACAGCCCGGGAGTTGAAGTGGTCATACCGGTTTCGAGTTTTAGGACATTACCAGGGGTACCACCTTCCCACCCATACGATTCCCGGTAAAATATATATTATCGACCGGCAAGAAATCGATCCGGAAGGCAGCATCGACAGCACCCTGGTGCATTTTGCGGCATCACTCGGTGCGGCCGTTAAAACCGTTCGCCAGGGGGAAAGGTTTATTGAAGAAACCCGGTTGGTCGACCTTTCGCCATCTTTAACAGACCCCAAACAATTATAGCTTCAGGAGGAAGTTACATATGGCAGACGATCATCTTAACAAAATAACCAAAGGCCGATGCCTGTGCGGACAGGTGCAATTTGAAATGCAAGGTGAACTCAGGGGGATTGTAAATTGCCACTGTTCAAAATGCCGGAAATTTCACGGCAACTATGGCGCCTACACCAGCGTGAAAGTCGAGAAAGTAAAAATGACCCAGGAGAAAGGTCTGAAGTGGTTTAGATCCCCGACGGATGAAACGCCCAATGTACACCGCGGCTTTTGCTCGGAATGCGGGTCCTCTCTTTTCTGGCACCCCAGGGATCAACCCTTCATAGCCGTCGCGGCGGGTTCATTGGTTGAACCGACAACCCTGAAAACCATCGGTCATGTCTGGTGCAGCCAGAAAGCTGATTTTTATGAAATCAAGGATGATCTGCCGCAATTTGATGAGAGGTGGATTGCCTAATACCCGTCACACTTCTTTTTCAACCGGAATCCCTTTTTCGATCATCAACTCGTAGACTTCCGTAAGGCGGGATTCCGAGCAATCGTCGATGCGGTAAGCCTTTTCACCGCCATCGGTGAAGAACAATCGGAATGTTCCCTCCTTGTCCAGATAGCCCTTTCGGATGTAATCCCCGTCGAGCCATGGTTTTAATACCTGGATAAAATCGATAAAGCTGCAAGTCTCCATGTTATTTTCTCCCTTACAATTCTGCAACCTTAAAATAATTGCTGTTGTAGAACTTATTCATCGTATTCAGATCCGTCAATCGCATTTCTCAAGAATACGTTTTATTTGAGATAGATGATGATTGCGGAGCCTAATGGAGATGGATCTCATAGCGGCATAGTATGCCCGACCGCCTCCGGGAAACGTTCGACCGCCAGGGCCATGACGGACACGGCGTTGGACCAATGAAGAAGGGCCTGCTGACAGCTATGATCGCAATGTAAAACTATTTTAAGGTGATGGGGTGCCTCTGTCGGCGCTTGACAAGATTGCCGGGAAAATACGTCCGCCAGGATGCATGGAGGAATTATAAACAATCGAGATAAAGGCGTGGCGTCATGTGAACAATCCAATGAAAGGTGTATGCAGGATGGATGGTATCTTTACTCGGACGGGACCTTTATGCCCATCCCAAAAACCATGGCATCATAAGCCTGCTTGGTTTTGAGGTAATCACCGTCGCGGTCCAACGCCAGCCCCCTGCCAATACCCGTGGCAATTTCCCCAATGCCCAGCGTATTCATTTCATTTTGCAGTTTTTCTAAAAATCCGACAGCACTTCGAACCTTTGTGCTCCGTCCATCAAAGATGGCATGCACCCACACCTTTGGCAACTGTTGTTCTTTCGCCAGTCGCAACAAGGCGATCGGGTAACCGATGCTGCCGTGGGAGCTTTTTTCAGACAATAGCGCAATCAAGTGCAATGACCCGTTGCGTTCTTTCGCTCTGGCAAATGCCGAGAGGAAAACGATATTTTTAAAGAAAGACCCATCCTTGATTGCCAATTTTATGCGGGCATCATCCTGCAGAACGGTTCGGCCGGCACCGATGGTCTGGTGCCCGGCCTCTGAATTGCCGGCCTTCCACTCGATTAATCCGACCGATTTTCCCGAAGCTTCCAACCGCGCCACTGGGCATTTTGCGATCAGCCTGTCCCAGACGGGGGTATTGGCTAAATAAATCGGATTCGTCCGATCGAGTTTTCCTAGACCCCAGCCATCGAGGACAATCAGAAGTACTTTCCTGGCTGCCTTGACTGCGTAAGCGTCCAGAAGCAGACTATGGCCGGTCATAAGCTCCGGTTTTGGCAATCCCATTATTTGCAGGGCGGTCGGCGCCACATCAGCCAGGTTACCAGCCGGCCTTAGGCTGACGGCGGCCGGATTTTTTTTATCCGGATCGACCATGATGAAAGGAACCGGGTTGGTCGTATGGCTGAGATTGGGGATTCCATCAGGTCTCAATGCTGATTCGAGGATGCCGTGGTCTGCGGTGATCAGTGTCACATAGCCTGCTGATTCGGCGGCCGACAAAACTTTTCCGAGTTGTCTGTCAACCGCTTCGGCGGTTTTGATTTTGGGTTCGATATCTTCAAAATGGCCGATTATGTCCCCATTGGCAAAATTTACGATGATAAAGGCATAGCCGCCATTTTGCATGCCTTTTACCACCTCTCCTGCGACCTCTTCGCTTCTGAGCTCCGGGACATGATCGAAAGAGACTCCCTTCAGAGAAGGTATTTGGATATGGTCTTCGCCGGCAAAGATACGGTTGTTGTTGCCGTTTAGAAAAAAGGTGACGTGGGCAAATTTCTCCGACTCGGCAATCCTGAGTTGCCGGAGCCCGTTTTGCCTGATCACATCACCGATCGTATCCGTGATTACCTGTGACTGCGGGAATGCCACTTCAACCGGCATTTTTAAAAACATCTCGTGGTAAAGGGTGAGGGTGATAAAATCTAGATGGTTGAATTTGCGTGTTTTATATTCATTAAAAGACGGATCGATAAAACTGCGGGTTAACTGGACTTCCCGTTCACCACGCTTGCAGCAAAAAATGACGGCATCGTCATCCTGTATCAGGCCGACCGGGTCCTGGTTTGCGTCTACCATTACCAGGGGCTTCATACAATAGTCGGTCAGCCCCTGCCGGTAGAGTTTTTCTATCTGATTCGCTAAATTACTGCGGTTGCGTGTTTGCACCAATCTTCCCGTCTTCACTATTTTTTCGCACCAACAGGCGCGATCACTATGTTTGGCGGTCTGTCATTTGTAGTTTGACGCCCACCATCACGGTCCGCATGACCTGTTCCGTGGTGTCGACCAGCATTTCGGAGGGGCTTTTGATGGCATCGGCCAGAGTGCAGGGCCCATTCAAAATGCTCGTATAGCTGTCGATACCGCAGTTTAAATTGACCCGTGCGTTTTCCCCGACCGTTCCGGCCAATGCAATTACCGGCAGGTGATAGCGCTTGGCGCGCCGGGCGACCTCCGAGGGGATTTTGCCCCGGGGTGTCTGCTCGTCAATAGCGCCTTCGGCCGTAAACACAATGTCAGCTTCTTGCATGAAGCCTTCAACTTCGAAGTAATGCGTGATGATTTCATAGCGCGGATGCAACCTGGCACCCAGGAAAGCATGCAATCCGGCCCCGAGGCCACCGGATGCACCCCCGGCGGGCATTTCCCGGACATCAATTTTTAATTCGCGGGCAATAACAGCGGCCAGGCGCTCCATCGCATCGGCGAGTTGTTCCACTTTGTCAGGCGAGGCGCCCTTTTGAGCCCCGTATACCCGGGAAACCCCATTGGGCCCGCAAAAAATATTTTGCCAGTTGCAGGCAGCGTCGATCTCAACGGCGTCAAGCCGGCGGTCGCGCCCATTCATGTCGATATGTTCAAGTCGGGCTAGTTCCCCGCCGCCCCAACCCAGGTTCTGACCGTTAGCATCCAGAAAGCCAACCCCCAATGCTGCGGCCATGCCGACGCCGCCGTCATTCGTGCCTGAATCGCCGCATCCGATCAAAATCCGTTTCGGTCCCGAATCCAGAACAATCCTGATGAGTTCGCCCACACCATAGGTTGTTGTGACAAGCGGATCACGGTCTTTCGGGGAAATCAGCCGCAAACCCGCCGCAGATGCTATGTCCAGTACCGCTGTCTTGGGGCCGGTTCCGCCCAGAAATCCATAGCATGCTTCGACCGGCCGGCCCAGCGGGCCGGTTACGGCTGCCTGATGCAGAGTTCCACCGGTGGCGGCGACAAGGGCTTTGGTAAAGCCTTCACCGCCGTCGACCAGCGGAACCTTCAAAATTTTGGCATCCGGCAGGGCCAGCAAAATGCCTGTTTCAATGCAGTTGGCAACTTCTTCAGCATCCAGGCTTTCTTTGAACCCCGCCGGCGCGATGAGTATTTTTAGTGTCATACCTGATGAACAAACCAGTCCGGCCAGTTGATCGTAAAACCATCGCAACCTGACTCAATTGCCTGCAAAGCCGGTTCAATACCTCTGACAGCCCACGCCCGCACTTCGGGCAGTTTCGTGTGGGCCGCCTCAACCATGGCTTTGTCGGTATCTCCCGCCGGCGGGCAAATTTGATAAAGCCCGGCTTCGGCTGCGCGGTCGATAGCTGCCATTAAAAATCCGCCGCGGGCCACCAACCATCCGGTGCGGATTTGGGGCGCTGATGTTTGGGCTTCGATCAGCGCATCAATGTGTTTGGAAGTAATGAAGATCCGGTTTTCCAATCCATGAGCATCGATGGTTGCCAATAACTTTCCGACCAATCCCGGCAACGGTTCCTTGATTTCCACATGGTAGATGAAGCGTTCTCGAAATTGCGCAAAAAGGGCTTCAAGGGTCAACATTTGCTCCCCTGCAAACAGATGGGGCGAAAACCAGGAACCCATATCCAATTTCAAAAGGGCTTCCAACTCCAACTCGGTGACATGCAGGCCGGGATAACCATATCGATCAAGTCTGCCGTCGTGATTAATGACGATATGGTTATCCTTAGACAGCCATACATCGAGCTCAATTTCTGTTATCCCCATCTCTTCGGACAGACGAAAAGCGGCCAGCGTATTTTCAGGGGCGTAGCCCGAAGCACCCCGGTGCGCAATTATTCTGAAATTCTTTGGAACCGTGAGCGGCAACCGCATGGTTGATTATATCCATTTCACTCGGTCGATTTCCTTCAGATCAGCCTACATGCCCAGACCCATGGCAAACTGCATGTAATCATAGGAGGTCTTGTAGATGTATTCTGCGTCGGCATTCCAGATTTTCAATTCCGAATAGGGCGGCACATTAAACTCCTTGACCTGCTTGGCTTCCATATCCGAACGGGCGGCATAGTCGCCCAGAACGCTCCAGGGCCAGAGGCCTTCGTCCATCATGTATCGGATCAGCAGTTTGGCAGCATTCGGATGGGGAGCCTGATCGCAGATAACCAGCACGGTCGGGTAACCGACGCCAAAGATCGGTTCCATCCCATAGGCCGGCGTCGACTCATAGACGCCTTTTTTATTGTCTCTCAGTTTGCTGAAGGTTGTGATGCCCATGGGCGCTGATTCCTGCTTGACATCCGCAACACCTTTGAAAATCTTCGTCGTTGAATCGATAACAACGGCGTTTTTCATAAAGCGCAGCATCCATTCTTCCGCCGCATTTTTGATACCGGCGGATAGCTTGACGGGTTGGCCAAACTCCTTTTCATAAGCGGCGGCCATATCCTGCGGGCGCCGCAATATCGTCTGAAATGTGTTCGCCATGGCCGAGCCGGTGGGCGCCGGCGTCATGACCTTACTTTTCCACTCTTTGCGGGTTAAATCCCAAATATTGTCAACCGGCGGATCAGCGGGATGGAGAGCGCTGTTGTAAAAAAAAATGCGACTGCTCCAGCGCTGCACCAAAAAGGGACTCTTTTCATCTTCATCCAGAAGCGGTGCAAAAACGTCCGGGACAAAATTCCAGATCATTTTTTTGGGCAGCAGCTTCCCATACAGGGTAGAGGTTGCGTTATTAAATAAAACATCGGTCTTGTGAAGCCCGGACTGATGCTCACGGGTAAATTTTTCTATCTGTTCATCAGAATGGATATCATATCCCTCGATTTCAACTCCGTATTTTTCTTTAAAGTCTTTTTGTATCTTGAAGATGCGGGAAGATACGGAAAAAATGACAACCTTGCCCTCCTTCTTGGCAGCCGCTTCAATGGCCGCCCAATCCTGGCTTGCCGGTGCATAAGGACCCAACTGACTTTCTTTCAGCCACGTTGTTTGGGCGTCGTCGGCAGCCAACGCACCCGATAGCATCATCAAGCATGCCGCGAGGAAACTCAGTAAACAAAGACCTTTTTTCATGTTACCCTCCTTTTGTTGGTGGTTGTTCTGAAATTGAATCTTCTTTTCCGAAACTGCTGTTGTTTGTTTCCATTGGTATTGCCATGCCGCTGTCCCTGTCATAAAGATTGATGGCAGACGGTGCGATACGGATCCATACGGTCTGGTCCATTTTCAAATCCAGTTGCCGGGTTTCGCGGATCATCAGGGTTCTATCTCCCCGTTTAACCTGGACATACTGCTCGGGACCGGACGGCAGAACGGCGTAAATCTTGAATTCGGTTGCCTCCGGGTGCGGCTCCAAAAAAAGGCCGATATCCTCCGGGCGCACCGCCGCCGTCACCTCTTTCTGATCGAGGCGACGCGCCAGTTGAAGGCTCATATCATCTGTGGTCAGCCACGATTTTCCATCGCGCTGAACAACTTGCGCAGGAAGGGTATTGATGCGAGGCATGCCCACGAATTCGGCCACGAAAAGACTGGCCGGCTTGTGATAAATCCGATGGGGTGAATCGATCTGCTGGATTTGGCCGGCATTCATGACAACCACCCGACTGGCCATGGTCATGGCTTCGGTTTGATCGTGGGTTACATAGACCGTGGTGACGCCGAGTCGATAATGGAGCCGTTTTAACTCGGAGCGCATGTCCAGCCGCAGGCGGGCATCGAGGTTGGACAGCGGCTCATCCATCAAAAAAACCGGCGGTTGGGTGGCCAGCAGCCTTGCCACGGCAACCCGCTGTTGCTGGCCGCCGGATAATTCCGAGGGATAGCGGCCACCCAGCCCCTGCATGCCAAGGTCTTTGAGGACACCATCGACGTGCTGACGGGCTTTTCCCGCCGGCAGTTTCTGTATCCAGAGCCCAAATCCGACGTTTTCGTAAACCGTCATGTGGGGCCAAAGGGCATAGCTTTGAAAAACCATACCGACCTGACGCTTGCCCGAAGGCACGGCTATTCCTCTGGCGGCATCAAGGACCGTTTGGTCCCCGATAATGATCCGGCCTTCATCCGGGGTTTCCAATCCGGCGATACACCGCAGCAAGGTTGTCTTGCCGCAACCCGACGGCCCTAACAAAACCAGAAACTCACCTGCTTCGATCGAGAGATTTACCTTCTTCAAGGCCACAACCTTGCCATAAATTTTAGTGAGGTCTTTAATTTCTATTGCCACACCCATGAATGGTTGCATACCTTTCCGGCTGCCTATTTTGCGCGCAGGCGAGACAGCCGACTCTTACCCAGCCGCCAGACTACCAGCTCCCCTATTATGGTTATCAGGGTAACCAGCAATACGAGTGCATTGCTTAGCTGAATCAGATTTTCCTCCGTGTATCCGAATCCCAACGTCATGAGCACCCGGGTCTGGGGGGTTATCAGTAAAATTATCAGGGACAGTTCCCGCATGACACCGACAAACGTCACCATCAATCCGGCCACAATGCCGGAAGTTGCCAGCGGCATGACGATCTTGCGGATACGCTGAAACCAGGTCGATCCTTCGATTTCAGCCGCCTCCTCGAGCTCCTGGCCTATCTGTGTAATCGCGCTGGCCCCCGTTCGAACGCTGTACGGGAGCCTTTTTATGACCGATATGATGACCAGCAGGGTAAAGGTGCCGTATAAGGCCGGGATGGGACCGTGCCGGTTAGCAAAAATAGTAAGGTACATCGCCCCGAACGCAATGGCCGGAAACAAAAAGGGCAGAAATGAGATCTGATCGAGCAGCTTGGACAGAAAACTCTTGCGATTTCGAACGACCAGGTAGGCTACGATCAGGCCCAAAAGGGCGCTCAGGATCGAACTGACAACCGCCAAGCGGATACTGTTCCAGGTGGCGCCTAAAATGATGGGGTTGTGCAGGACTCCGGGTTCACCGTGGGCGATATTCGGATCGGATTGACCAATCCAGAAATGGAGGGTCAGGTTGTCCAGCCCGAAACGGCCGTCGATCAGCATCAGGGTCTGGTAAGCCAGTAAAGCCAGAGGGAAAATGGCGGTGATCAGAGAAAATCCACCAATCATTGTAAAAGAGGGCCACCGCCAGCGTCCCAAACGGGTGGGTTCGCCTTTAAAGCCCTTGCCGCCGACCGTTTCGTAGCGCCGCAAGTTACCGCCTAGAAATTTGTTGCTGGCATATACCACCAGGGTCGTAAAAAAAATCAGGACGATTCCCAAGATATAGGCGATGGGATCAAAACCGAGTTTGAGGCTGGTGTAAAGCATGGTGGAAAGCGTATGATAACGCGCCGGTGTTCCCAGCAGATACGGTAAGGCAAAGGTGCCGATGGTTCGGCCGAAAGTGAGAACGAACGCGGCCAGAAAGGCCGGGGCCACGATGGGAAAGGTTATTTTGCGCAATATGGTAAAGCGGGAGGCTCCCAGCAGCTCAGCGCCTTCTTCCAGTTGGGTGTCGATGGTCTCCAGGGCGCCGGATACGAGCAAAAGCGCAAACGGAAAGAAATGAATCACCATCGTTATGATCACCGGAACCGGTCCGTATGAAAGCCATTCCGGTGGCGGAACATTAAAAACGATTTGGAAAAAACCGGGCTGTCCCCCGATGTTGGGGTTGCGAAACAGCGTTTCCCATGCCAGGGCGATGGCGAAAGAAGGAATGATATAAGGAAGCGTGAGAAGGGTTTTGAGCCAGCCGCGGGCGGGTAAGTCTGTACGTGTGACGAACCAGGAAAGGAGCCCCCCCAAGAGCAGGGCAAACCCTGCTGCCACCGAACCGGTGAAAAGGGTGTTCAACAGCGGTTTGTAGAAAAAGGGGTGGGCAACGCGGCCGCCGAGAACATTTTTCCAGTGGAACAACGTTATCTCGCCCGGTTCAATTTCCTGTGACATGCGGGTGTCTGAATCATCCCAGACCAGCGTTCGTTCCACGAGCCCGTAAAGGGGCACCAACACCAGGTAGGTTAGCACGAGCAGCAGTATGATTGAAATAATGAATTGCGGAGATGTGATCCGCTGCCGGGCTCGATTCAGCCAACGCTCAATCGAAATTTTGTTCACGCGTCCATTTGCGAAGGTCGTCATCAGTCCCCTCGTGCCTCTAAGATAGTGCTTGATGGATGTGATTATGTAGGCTATTAGAAAATGAAACGATTTACAAATTAAATTAATAAATACTTTTTATTTAATTTATAAATGGTATAGGTACCGGAATCAGCAGGCCGAGAAGCATCCATTAATGCCCCGGGATTCTCTTTATCTGAAATGAATATTGACATTCTAAGAACATTTCTAAGCGTTGCAAGGACCCGGAATTTTACCAAATCCGCGGAGGAAAATTTCTGCACCCAGTCAACGGCATCCTTGAGAATACAGTCGCTCGAGGAATATTTCGGTCTCAAGCTATTTGACCGAATCGGCAAGACGGTCTATTTGACAACTGCCGGTGAACTTTTGCTGCCGTATATCAAGCTTGTGGTCGAGACCTTTGACCAGACCAACGAAGTCGTTTTGGACATTAAAAACCTGGCGGTTGGCAAAATAGCATTAATATCATCCCAAACCCCCGGCACATATATCATCCCGCCTATTTTGCTCGATTTTCACAAACGGTATCCGGCGATCAAAATCAGCTCCTACGTTGCCTATTCGAAAATCGTGTTTGGTCATATCGCTGAAGGCAACGATTATGATCTGGGTATCATCTCCCAACCGGAAGCCATGATCGACAAGTATCGGCAAATGAATATTGAAATAAAAGCGATAACCGATGATCCCCTGGGCATTATCGTTGGAACAGGCCACCCCTGGGCAAATAAAAAGGAAATCGAGATATCTGAATTGGTTGACAGCACCATGTTTATTTCTAACCAGGCCACGACGTTAATATCCTACCTTCATCACCTGACCGGGAAAACCATCAAAGAGGAAAACACAATCATAATGGGAAATTTGGAATCCGTTAAGGTGGCGGTACAGTCCAATGACGGATTTGCAATCCTGTCTGATTTTATCGTCAGAGAAGAACTTGCCAGCGACGTGGTAAGGAGGCTGCGATTAAAAGGGTATAAATTGAAACGGAAAATATATTTTATTTACAAGAAAAATAAAAAGTTTTCTCCTCCCATGGAAAAGTTCGTTGAAAGTTTTATGAAAGCTGTCAAAACGAGAGATAGCTGATTACGATCGTGTAAAAACACGGGGCCTAAAATACAAACCTCTATGCAATGATGCAGTTTCAAAAACGATGCGAAGGGAAGTTTCAAACAGCGAGAGGGATTACGGAGATGTCGACGCCGGCGGCATTATTTGCGCCGTGCATCGCAAACTGATGCCCAACGACGAAGAGCGTCTGACCCGGGCTGCCGGTGACGGGAACGGGCTGCGGGTTCATGCACCCGGCCCCTTTACGGTTGGCGGACTCAATTGCCGGGAAAACTGGATGCCACTGGCGCGCGCCGCCCTATTGATTCCTCAGGCGGGTCACGTACCGGATGGTCACCCGCTCTTCGGAGCCGGGGGCAATTTTTAACGAGGCCGGGTTAAGGGCCACATTGGCTGTCAGGATGCCTTCGACTTCCAGGTTATCGAGGGGCACTTTTTCCGTGTAAAGGGTCTGCATTTTCTCCAACATGCGTTTGCCGCCGATGATTTCCACTCTTTCGGGCTCGACGCTGGCCTCTTCAAGGATAAAGTGGTCCGGCAGGTGACCGACCCAGTCAATTTGGACCGGCAGCTCTTTTTTGATGAGAACATCCAGCTCGACCTCCACCACCGAAGGCTTCACCCCCTTTAAAACGATGCCGGGCGGCAGCGAAATGCTCTTGGGAGTTATCGAAAAGGTGTTCGGTCCGGCCTTGGATTTGCTCAGATCCAGCCTGACCTGCACCTGATCTGGCCGAATGGATTTTACCAGGGCGCCGGAGCCTTCCAGTTCCAGATTAACCGTATTCACAGAGGTGCTGACAATCTCCATGGCCAGATCCCGCTTGGTATATTCCAACGGCACCTGAAGGGTGACCAGGGTGTCCACCCCCCGGGATACGCTGAACCATACACCGGTGGTGAAAACCACTGAGACCAGTGCGGCGGCAATAAAGGCCAGTTTTTCCCTGCGTGACTCCCGGCCTTTTTTAACGGCAACGCCCATGTGTTCCTGCAGAATCTGTTCCAGCCGTCGCTTTTGTTTGACGATCTTCAGCTGGGAGTCCCGGGCGACCACCACATCCCCTCTTTCCTCGGATACGGCGATGACCAGCGCATCGGTAGTTTCCGCCAGCCCGAGGGCCGCCCGGTGGCGGGTGCCGTAATATGAGGGCAGATCGTCGCGGCGCGACAACGGCAGGATGGCACCCACCTGGTTGATCTGATTTCCCTGAATTACGGCCGCCCCGTCATGGACCGGGTTGTCCGGCCAGAATATGCTCAGAATCATTTCCCTGGAAAGGGCCCCATTCCAGGGAACGCCGGCCTGTACAACCTCCTCCAGATCCTCTTTGCCGGGAAAAACCAGCAAGGCACCGCATTTTTGCTGGGACATTTCATGGACACTCTGGACAATGGTTTCGATGGCGGAAATGACGGTTTTGGAAGAAAAGTCCCAAAAAATGGATCTTAAATTACGCGCCAGGAGAACATTGCGAATCTCGTTGCGGAAAATCACAATGATGATAAACGCTCCCAGGGCAACCACCCCCTGAATCACCCAGCTGGTAACGATCAGACCCATGGAAACGGCAACCTGCTGGAAGAACCATAAAATGAGAATCCCGACCAGCACCCGAAACGCATTGGTCCCCCGAAACAGCACATAAAACCTGAGCAGAATATAGCTTACCAGGGCGATATCGACGATGTCCTGCCACCGAAGGCTTGATATCAGGAAGAGCAAGTTGTCCATGGAGGATTATTCCGTTACACTGAATCGCAATACGTGATAAATATTCCCCTGGGAATCGGTGATTTCCACCCGCCAGGGTCCGATGTCTTCCACTCTGAGCTGGATGCTGCTGTATGATGACCAGCGCGGCGGTTTGAGCGTCAGCTTAATTCTGGCGCTGGGTGTGTCGCGGTGAAACCACTGGTGATAGATAACGGTTTGCTGCGGTACCGGATCAAAAGCCGTAAAGCAAACCGCGGTTCGTCTTTCGATGGAAAAGACGGTTGTCGGGTTTTGGGGAGCACCGCTCTGGATATCTTCACACATGGCCGCGTCAACCAGCACAATCGTGCTGTCGGGCTGCGATCCTGCGGTAAATGGGAACAGTAAAACCAGGCCTAGGGTAAAAAGCAGCCGAGCATTTGAGGATTTCATATTCAATTACCTGTTAATGCGGATCCAATCGTAAAATTTCCTTTGCAATATCTTATACTTATATTACAGTCATTTTCAAGTAAAAACGACACCGATCATCGGTGTCAACAATAACACCAACCACCGGTTGAAATCCAGGCCGGCTTCTCGCTATGCCGAAAGCTGAATGATGAGGGGTTGTTATAGCGGTGTAAGATTTAAAAAGAATGGCAAAAACGTATGGTGAAATCCAATCATAGCGACCGGGCACTGCCCGTCCGAACCGCACCAAACCGTGAAGATCAGCTCCATCGCACCAACGGCAATTCGGAAGACACTTACTGATTCCTCCTATAAATTTAAAGGGTTACTATATTATTGACTTTAATCTAATTCATCAATATTTTAAAGAGGAAAATTTTGGGCAAATTCATCGTTCACATTTATTCGTATGCCAGCTGAAAGACT
>JAFDCJ010000384.1 GCA_019312835.1 Deltaproteobacteria bacterium | reverse complement strand
TGCCAGCAAGGCATTGGCAACCCGGTTGGCTTCGGCATCGAACTCCGCCCAGGTGATCTCTTTGCGGCTGCTTTTGGCGGGATTCCTTTCAACCAGCGCGATCTCATCGCCATACATCCGCGCATTGCGGGCCAGAATCTCAGTAATTAGCAAAACATCCTCCTTTTTCATCTTAAGTGCATCATTGAGCCGACAAAGAGTCGGTCACCGGGTACTGCCATAAGCTCAAATTCTGTTTTGCCGTTATTTGTTATTCGTTATAAGTTAATCAGAAATGGAGAAGAAAATCCACAGAGGTTCATAACTAAAGGGGAGAAACACTTCTGTCCCTTCGATCTAATAACAAATAACCAATAACTATTAACTGTTCTACTCGAGTTTTTTGAACGCCTCCTTACGGCCGGTGTATTTTTCCCTCATCTGGGGCTTCATCAGTTTGCCGGTTGGGTTTCTCATTACCGTATCAAACAGCACCTTGCGGGGCACCTTGTAGGTGGCCATTTTGGTTTTGGCATACTCGATCAATTCCTCTTCGGTCATGGACTCCCCGTCTTTTAGCTGCACGATGGCCATGACAATTTCCACCAGACGCTCATCCGGGTGGCCGATACAGGCCACATCATCGATTTTGGGATGGTCCATCAGGGCATCTTCAATTTCGACCGGGAAAATATTTTCCCCGCCGCTGGTGACCATGTCCTTGGCCCGGTCGACGATATAGATATAGCCCTCATCGTCGGCTTTGACCAGGTCACCGGTATACAGCCAGTCATCTTTCAGGGTTTTGGCCGTCATTTCCGGGTTCTGATAGTAGCCTTTCATCATGCGATTGGTTTTCAACAGGGGCTCGCCGACTTCACCGGCCGCAACCTCGTTGCCCTCGAAATCGACTATCCTGGCATCCATGCCGAAGGTCGGTTTGCCGATGGAGCCCGGTTTTTCCAGCACTTCTTCCGGATACAGATTGAAGAGACCGCCGCCGCCGCCCTCGGTGATTCCGTATATATTCGAGCACCCGCAGGGCAGGGTCTCCACCAGACGCTTCATGACATCGAAAGGCACCGGCTGGGCTCCGATTTCCATATAGCGCCAGCTGGAAAGGTCATAATCGGCCAGGTTGAGATCACCTTTTTTGATGGCATTTAAAATGGCAACGGCGATAGGGACAACAAAGAGAATATCCGTGCCTTTTTCCTCGGCCATGGCTTCGATGATCCATTTGGGATTGGTAAATTCCCTGAGAATGGTGCCGGTGGCACCGGTGGCGTAGAAAGGGGCCCATAAAAACATGGTGCCACTGTGATAGAGGGGCAGAAAAAAGACGTAGTTGTCATTTTTTTCCACAAAATAGCTCATGCCGTTGCCGATGGCCGTATTATTGAGCGAATAGTGGGTATGCAGCACGGGTTTCGGATCGCCGGTGGTCCCGGAGGTAAACATCATGGCCAGATCGTGCTGGTCGTCGACATCGACCATGGCCTCGGAAATATCGCCATTGGCGGTAATGCTCTGATAGTCGATCATATCGTCGGGTACTTCCGCCCCGACACAGATATAGGATGCAACTGTTTTTAAATCTTTCTGGATCGGTTGAACCACCGGCAGGAATTCGGATCCCAGGATAAAGGCCCTGGGGCTGCTTATTTTGGCCGCATACAGGATATCCTGGCCCACAAAGCGGAAATTAAGCGGTACGATCACCGCACCGATCTTGATAATGGCGTAATAGGTGATAATCCACTCCAGGGAATTATTCTGCAAATGCATGACAAAGTCGCCGTCCTTAATGCCCAATTCTTTGGAGAGGTAATTGGCAGTTTTGTTGATTTCATCATTGAACTCGCGCCATGTCAGTGTCCTTCTCTCGTTTTTGGAGGGCGTCCTTTCGATCAAACAAACCTTATCCGGTAAATGGCGGGAATGTATTACGGCATAGTTGGCATAGTTCATTTTTTTCCTCCTTATTTGCGGAACTTTTCCCTGAGTTTGCGGTGCAATATTTTTCCAGTGGGAGTGCGCGGCATCTCATCGTCATCGATAAAAAGGATTTCTTTGGGGCTTTTGTAACCGGCCATCTGTTCCTTGCAGCATTGTTTTATGATGTCCTCGTTAATGGCTGAATCATCAACTCCCGGCTTTTTGACAACAACCGCCGCCACTTTTTCACCCCACTTGTCATCCGGCAGCCCGATTACGGCGCAGTCAAAAACCGCCTGGTGGCTGCCGATGACCTCTTCCACCTCGCTGGGGTAGACATGCTCACCGCCGGTGATGATCATGTTGTCTTTGCGGTCCACGATCTGGTAAAAGCCATCTTCATCCTTCATGGCCATGTCGCCGGCGGAAAACCATCCATTTCGGAAAGATGCTGCGGTTTTGTCCGGCAGCTTGTAGTACTCGTCCAGGAGCATGGGGCCGCGTGAGTATAATTCACCGACTTCACCGATATCGACTTCACGGCCGTCTTCATCCAGGAGTTTGACAAACTCGGTGCCCAGAGATTCAAATCCGATGGAACCCAGTTTTTTCAGCTGATATTCGGGTTTGAGCACGGTGACAATGCCGGCTTCCGTGGAACCGTAGCCTTCATATAGTTCCACACCGGGGAAAAATTCCATAATCGCCAGTTTCATACTCTTGCGAACGGGTGCCGATGAACAGAGCAATTTCCGAACAGAGCTTACATCACGATTCTTGGCGTCAGCGGAGGCGTTCAGGATCAGGTTGTAGTGGGTGGGAATCAATGAGATAAACGTGATTTTTTCCGTTTCCACAATTTCCAGTATCTCCTCCGGCCGGAAAGAGCGGGCCGGATGGATATAGACCGATGCGCCGATGTAAAGAAAGGTGAAGGTGAAAAAAGTGGAGTTAATGTGGCAAAGGGGCATGACATTCATGCAATAGTCGTGTTCGCTGAAACCGAAGTCGACGGCATTGATCAGATAGAAGGCGATGTGCGATTCGTGGGAGCGCACCACCCCTTTGGGTTTGCCGGTGGTGCCCGAGGTGTAGATTAGGATCCAGGTATCCTCCGGACCCACTTCTATGTCCGGTTCACTGTCGGGCGCATCTGCGATGAAGGCGTCGTAAGAGCGATAGCCCTCCACTGCCTGGCCGACGGCTATATAGTTGTCTGCGGCGATATTTGTGAGGTTGGCTTTGATCGGATCGACGGTAGCGGTGAATTCATCATGGACGATAAACGCTTTTGCATCCGAGTTTTCGGCGATGTATTCGACCTCGGCGCTGACGAGACGGAAGTTAATCGGTACGATGATAATGCCGGTCTTGGCCATTGCCAGAAAAACCTCGATGATTTCAATGCTGTTTTCCAGCAGTACGGCAACCTTGTCACCCTTGGACAACCCCAGAGAAAGCAGACTGTGGGCCAGCTGATTTACCCGTTTGTTCACTTCCGGGTAAGTGAAGCTGCGCTGGCTGTCCTTGAGCATCACCGTTTCCGGAAATTTTTTGGCATTGACTTTGAGGTTTTGTCCAAGATTCATCCATGCGGCCATCGGGCTCCTCCTAGAAATGACTATTGACTATTGTCTAATGACTAATGGTGGAATTCGCTTCGCTCAGTCTATTTTATGATAATATGATCGATAGAATTCCATCATTAGTCATTTGTCATTATTCATTATTCATTTTTACAGGCTTATCCTGGCGTCTACCACAAAGACCTTATCTTCAAATGCCATCAGGGAATTCAAATCCATTTCCTGAATGGCGGGCAGATCGGTGAGCAATTGTGACAGCCGTTGAATGATTTCAATCAATTTGGCCTGATCAACGCCTTTTTGGCCCCGCACGCCTTCGAGCAGCGCT
>JAFDCJ010000383.1 GCA_019312835.1 Deltaproteobacteria bacterium | reverse complement strand
TGAAACGATTTTTCTATTCATCCGGTGTATGTGCGGCCATCATCACGCTGTGCCTTATGGTTCCTGCCCAGGCCGGCGCCCTCAGCGTTGAAAGCGCATCCGTCTGCACCGGCGTCGCCGATCGTGAACCCGTCGATGCCGGCACCAGTTTTTCCGTGTCGCTCGGCAAACTTTACTGTTTCAGCAAAATTGCCGATATCCAGGCGGCCACTGAAATTGTCCATGTCTGGTATTACGGCGAAACCGAACGCGCCCGCGTGTCGCTGGGTGTCAATCCCCCCGCCTGGCGCACCTACAGCTCAAAAGTTATTCAAGCCCACGAAGTTGGATCATGGCGTGTGGAAATTCTCGACTCCTCCGGTAACCTATTGGAAACACTTAAGTTTGAAATAACGTACTAATATCGAGTCGCCCCCCTTGAATTCGAGATTCTAACTTTTTTCAGAAACGAAACTGACGGGAGAAACCGCCTGCCGACTGCGGCATGGCGGTTTCTTCGTCCGGTTTTAGCCCTAACATCATCTTTTCCTCTACCTTTCTAAACGGGTGGATTGGTTGTTTCCAAATCCGCCTGGGGCGGATTACAACCCCAACGATTAAAGCACTGACGTGCTTTTGTCTTCCCCGGCCATAGGGCGGGTAAATCCACGCCACCCGTTTTGCGGGTGGTCGTTGACTCTCTGCGCACGACCAGGCCTTTAGAGAGGGCATGGCGGAATGACTTTATAGTGGTTGTCAAAAAAAACGTTCCGTTATTCGACAATTTTTTCTACAACCAATTATGCCAGCCGGAACGTTTTTATGAAAAGCGGTGTAAAATTTTGGAGCTGGGGTATCGGTGGATCCGTCAAAATCTGTGAATTCCGAATCGTGTTATTGACAACCACCCCAACTCGTTTCAAAATGGGGGATTGACGCGGTCTGAATCAACCTAAAGTTTCTCATTCATAAACCGATATACGATCTATGACCCGATTATCCCGGCAGGGCTGCGGCAGCCGGGGGGATTTTATTTCTTTTTATTGTTATATCAGTTGTTTGAATGGAGGTTTCTATGCCACTTGCCAACATGATGAGTATAACGTCAAACACCTTCCTGTCCATGGTGATCTGGATCGTTTTGCTGCTGGCGGCGCTTTATTTTGCCCGCAAACCCTTTCATCGTGCAATGGGCTCTCTGAGCCGAATTATTTACAATGCCATGCGGCTGACGGCGGCATCCGTGATGTCAGCCGAAAAAAAGCTGATCCAGCGCAATCGCGAAGTGCTGATGGCCGCTGGATTGGAAAATGCCGAAAGATTGGTTGAAAGGGAATTCGACCGCATCAATGCCGCGGTCGTCAGGGATCTTGAAGGCTATCCGAATTTACAGCGCCAGCTGTCGGAAATGACGTCGCGCCTGGATGAGGATTATTCTCAAAGTTCCGATGTGCCGCCGGAGTTGCCCAATTGGATACCGATCATCGAATCGATCGCCAGCATCAAACACAGCGGCGATTCCATGGTAGCCAACATGCTCGGTGAAATCAACCGCACGCTGACCGAACAGCACAAGGCCTCCATTGAGAATCATCGCAACGCCAGCGCCGCGCGGCATGCCATTTTAAATAAAATGTTGCCGGTTTGGCGCAAGGTTCAAAAAACCCTCAATGATGTCGGCAAGTCAATCGGGAATTTAAACCAGCGCGCCAAAAGCATTGATCGCTATATGGATGAATATGAACAGATCCGCATGCAAACCGATAAAGCCGCCCGCATGCTCTCATCATCTTCATTGACCCAGTTTTTTATTTCCGGTCTGGTGCTGATGATCGCTTTTGGCGGTGCGCTGATCAACTTCAATCTGATCGCCCTGCCCATGTCGGAAATGGTAGGCGGCGCCAGCTATATCGGCCCTTACAAAACATCGGATGTGGCCGGTCTGGTTATCATTCTGATCGAGCTGACCATGGGCCTGTTCTTGATGGAATCTTTAAGGATTACGCGCCTTTTTCCGATTATCGGTAGCATGGACGATAAAATGCGGCTGCGGATGATCTGGATTACCTTCACACTTCTGGCCATTTTAGCCGGGGTGGAGTCGGCCCTGGCGTTTATGCGTGACCGGATTGCCCAGGACATGGAAGCCCTGCGACAAACTCTGGCAGGGGTTGAGCAGGCAGCGGCGGCTACCAGCATGATACCCACCGTGGGACAAATGATAATGGGATTCATCCTGCCCTTTGCGCTGGCGTTTGTGGCCATCCCCCTGGAATCTTTTGTCTCATCTTCCCGCACGGTGCTGGGGATTGTCGTTGCCGGGGCGCTGAGGCTATTGGCCTTCATCCTTCGCTTGATCGGCAATCTGGGATATTATACCGGTCGGCTGGTGATCAATCTGTATGACCTGATTATTTTTCCAAGTATCTGGCTTGAAGGCGTGTTAACGGGTTCAAAAGGCAAACGCAGGACGCCGTCTGAGGAGCAGCTTTTTGATGACGGCGGCATCACTGAAGAAGCGGTTGACAACCTCAATGACACCATTGAATACAAGGAGCCTCAGGAATGAAGAAAACCATCGCTATCGCGTTAAGTCTCATTTTAATTCTGGCCTTAAGCGGCTGTACGGATTCCAGGAGCCGCTCAAAAGGGGTCTACATGCTGCTGGATACCTCCGGCACCTACGCTCTGGAGCTAAAAAAAGCCCAGGCGATACTGAATTATCTTCTGGGGGTTCTGCAACCGGGGGACACCCTGGCAGTGGCAAGGATCGATACCGGCAGCTTCAGCGAAAAGGATATTGTCGCCAAGATTACCTTTGACGAACGGCCTTCGTACGCCAACAACCAGAAACGCCTGTTTCAGCAGGAAGTCAATACCTTTGTCTCAAGCGTTAAGAGCAGCCAATACACCGACATATCCGGCGGCATTTTGCAGGCCATTGAATACCTCAATGAACAGGGCTCGGGACAAAAATATGTCCTCATCTTCTCGGATCTCAAACAGGAGCTGGCCAAAGGATACAAGCGGGATATTCCCTTCCAGTTGCAGGGATTTAATGTGATCGCTCTAAACGTGACCAAACTGCGGGCCGACAATATTGACCCCAAACAATATCAGGGCCGGGTAACCAGTTGGCGCGCTGAAGTTGAAAGCGGCGGGGGCAATTGGTCGATTATAAACGATCTGGAGAATCTCGATCATATTTTTTCCAACTGATGATCTCAGCCTGCGCTGAAATCATATCGTGTTTGGTGTTTTGTTATTTTGTGTTTGGCAACCGTCACTCAGGCTGGCATTCAACACGAAATACAAAACACCAAATACAATACACCTCTATGTTGACCATCACCGGCTTGATCCTACCTTTGACAACAGTCTACTTGAATTTATTCGGTTTGTAACTATTTTAATTTTGTAGTAAGTAGCTGCTACTGCCTGACATTAGCCTGTTGGAGGAAATCTTCTTGAGCGCCAGTGATTCCGGAAACCCGCCCGATAAAAAATCTCCCTTCTCGATTCGAAACGTCCGCTTGTTTATCGCCTTTCGGATATGCTTTAACGCCCGTTTTTATTATCCTGTTTTCGCTATTCTGTTTCTGGATTTCGGGTTGACCCTCGATCAATTTGCCCTGTTGAATGCGGCCTGGGCCGCCACCATCGTTTTGATGGAAGTCCCTTCCGGTGCCCTGGCCGACACCATCGGCCGGCGCAAACTTCTGATTGTCGCCGGGATCCTGATGGTAATCGAAATGGCGTTGTTGTGTTTCGTCCCCCTGGGTAATGTCAGCCTGCTTTTTGGGGTATTCATCGTAAACCGTGTTCTGAGCGGAATTGCCGAAGCTGCCGCCAGCGGGGCTGATGAAGCCATTGCCTATGACAGTTTGAAACAGGAAGGTAATGCCGGGGATTGGCCCCG
This sequence comes from Deltaproteobacteria bacterium, assembly GCA_019312835.1. Lineage (GTDB taxonomy): Bacteria > Desulfobacterota > Desulfobacteria > Desulfobacterales > JAFDCJ01 > JAFDCJ01. Next base: position 13,503 of record JAFDCJ010000383.1, on the reverse strand, counting down.
GGTGATTGAAACGCAAATGCGGATGCAGTCGATGGCCTACATCGGCGCCATGAGCCTGGGGGCAGCCGTCTACGACCCGGCCCTGATGCAGCGGTTCATGAATCTGCTGGGATTGCAGGTAAATCTGACCCAGGACATTACCCTGCGGTTTCCGCTGTATCTGTCCTTCATCATGGCCATTCTGACCTTGCTGGCCACCATGCGAATGCAGGAAGATAATTCACCCTCCGACCCTGCGTATCAACCGGCACAAAACCGTGTTCCCACCATCTGGCAGGCCTTTAGATTAACCCTGCAGGCCGGCAACTGGATACTGAAAACCCCCTTTGCCCTGGTCATCATCCTGGCCGGCCTCATGTTTGACCACTGTCTGCGCATGTTCGGTACGATGAACAGTCAGTATTACCGGCTCATAGACCTGCCGGAGGCCTCTTTTGGATTGATTAGCTCCGCATTGGCGGTGCTGGGCCTGATCATCCCACGCCTGGCCTATCGGATGGTCCACCGTCACGCCCCCGTTTTCAATCTGGGTGTTATAACGGCCATCAGTATGATCGGTTTGATCGGCGTAACATTTTTCTGGCCCATTTTCGGTCTGGTGCCGGCCGTGCTGCTGAGAGTGGTGATGTACATGGTCATGTTTTTCCAGAGCCATTATCTGAACCGGATCACTGCTTCCCACCAGCGGGCAACCGTATTGAGCTTTAAAGGCCTGTCGTTTAACCTCGCTTATGGCCTCATCGGCATACTGTATGCCGTTCTGCTCGCAACCCTGCATCCCCGGGTCGCCGCTGCCCATCCGGACCTGACAGGCATCGTGCTTGAAAACACGGTCTTCATGCAATCCATCAGCTGGTTCCCTTGGTACTTTCTGGTGACCGTGGCGCTGCTTTTCGTGATCGCCCGCTGGCAGCTAAAAGATACGGATGTGCATAAAAGGGTTGGATAACCGTTCAGGGTTAAACGTTCTATGTTCAGGGTTGGATGAACCGCTGAACCTAAAACGTTGAACCCTGAACCCTATTTTTTAGGTTGCCTTTCTTATAAAATAGGATTATCAAAAAACCAGGTTACTGCCTGACAGGCGGCGGCGGCGGGCCGCTTGAATTCGTGTAGCATCCTGTCAGTGCATCCTGATGAGCTGGAAGCTATCTAAAAGGGAAGGGTATCAACAATGGTCGACTCTCCAAAAGACAGGCACGAGGATTTTGTCATCAGTCAGGAAGATGACATGGAAGAAGAGCAAGGGCTAGGGCAGGAAGAATATTACGGCAATCAAACAAGCATATTGCAGAACAAATCCAATCTGACCTATATCATTGGCGGTGTCGGGTTGGTATTAATCGTCGTTCTTTTAATCTTTGCCCTGGCCGGGCCTTCGGATGAGGTCGACAGGCAGCAGTTGCAGGCGCTGGAGGAACGGATAGCGGGGCTGGAAAAAAGACTGGCGACCATTGGTCTGATAGACCAGGCCCTTGTTCGAATTGATAACAATGAAAAAGAGCTCAGCCTGATCATGGAGCGTGTGGATCGCTTTGAGGGTACCGTTTCGACCCAAATTGATCAAATTATCAAAGAACTGGGCAAGCTGCACCAAAAAACAGGCTCAGCACCGGCCGCTAACGTCAAGACCAAGCAGCCGGTCGCTCAATCCACCCCTGAAAAACAGGCCGCAATCCACGAGGTGCGTGCAGGCGACACCCTGTATTCCATCAGCCGCCGTTACGGCCTGACCGTGGACCAGCTGCGGACCTACAACAATATCGGCCAAGATGCAGCCATTCGCCCCGGCCAGAAACTAAAATTGAGCCCACCTTAGAAGCTGGAAACTCTCCGGGCTATAGCCGATTTCATCATACCCTGAGGCTCGCATCGAGTCCAATATTCTATCGATCGCGGCGTGCTGGCGTGACGGCGTGGTGGCGTGGTGTGGAAAAACAGTGGCATAATTTAATGGTTATCAATTATCCCGGCATTTCCATTATTTCCCCGTATTTTTTCGATAAATTCATAAAGCTTTTCCCGTAAGTGCCGATACCATAAATAAGCATTTTGCCGACCGGAGCATCAGTTGCAGGTACTTATCGCCAAAATAGTCGCGTCATACAACCCTGCGCACGGGCAGCCGGAAAAAACTGCCCCTTCCGGTAATTCGGGCAAATCCCGGCCCATTGGATGGTTTTTCACCCCTGTGCTGGGGCCGTTGCTGTCCAATCGCTGGCTGATCGGCATCTTTCTGGGTTTCGGTCTCATCCAGCTGATACTGGTCGCCGTTGGATTGACCGGATGGCAATGTCCGATCCGATCCACAATCGGAACAACCTGTCCCGGATGTGGATTGACGACCGCCATGGCGCTCATGGTCAAGGGCCGGTGGACAGCCGCGGTAGAAATGCATGCGTTTGCACCTTTTTTTCTGATGGTTCTGGCGCCGGTGGCAGCCGCCATCACGCTGCCACGGCAATATCTGGTAAAACTTTCCACGACAGTTAGTTTACTGGAACGCAAATCGGGAATTACAGCAATCACCCTACTCGGCCTGATTCTTTATTGGTTGCTGCGAAGTTTCATATTTTAAGGGACACGGAAGTTTGCAGATTATCGTATTGTCTTAGGTGTCCAGCGAAAAAAAACACAAGGGGAAAAATCATGATTATGCCAATCGCATTGGGAGCCGCCTACCTCATCGCCAATATCGTCAGCCTGGTTATTTTTTTTATTGTACTGATCAAGTTGTTCAAAAACGAAGGGGCGCTGAAAGGCGTCTTGGGGTTTTTCTGCGGGATTTACACCTTTATCTGGGGCTGGTTGAAACACAAGCAACTGGCCCTGACCAAGATGATGACCGTCTGGAGCCTTATGATTGTGCTGCCGTTTATTTTAATGCCGGTTTTGGGTGTCAGCAGCCTGCTCGAGATGCAAAAGTACGTGGAGGCCTATACCGGCGACGGAGACTTTAAACTGTCGAAACCGGATTCGAGCATCAGCTTGAAAAAGAAACTGCCCGCTAAAAAAGCCCGCCAAAAAACGGCTAAAACAACATCCGCTCAAAAGCCGGCGGGCGCCAGTGAGGCAGGCAATGCGGACTGGAGCCAGAAAGCAATGGCCCTGTGGGAAAACGGAACATACACCAATCCCAAAAAAGCAGCCGAATACTGGGGCCGCGCCATCCGTAGCAAACAAAATCCGGTTGAATCCTACAACAATCGCGGCCTGGCCTATCATGAATTAAAACAGTACGAAAAGGCGATCGCCGATTTCAGCCAGGCCATCAAACTTGATCCGGCCCATGTCGCCGCCTACAACAATCGCGGCAATGCCTACTACGCGATGAACGAATATGAGCTGGCTTTGGTGGATTTTAATCGAAGTTTGAAACGCAAGCCGGATTACGCCAAGGCCCACCTGAACCGCGGGCTGGTTTATTATCAAATGGACCAGACCGACCGGGCCTGCAATGATTTCCAAAAGGCCTGCGACCATGGCGATTGCGACGGCACCAAGTGGGCCATGAAGAATGCGATCTGTAAATGAAAACTGGGAGTATTGGAGTGCTGGAGGGTTGGAGTGATGGATATCGAATCGCTGTCTTTCTGACACATTACTCCAATATTCCAGTTGTCAGACAACCTGGAACTTAAAACAGCCATCTTAAGCATTTTATCTTGGGAATGGTTGGTTAAGTATAAAGCGGATAAGGGGAAAGGTGGAAATTTTCCCGGGAGCGGCCTGCCGGCCCTTGAGATAAGGGTCGACAGGCCGCATTTTTTTGCATGCTTGAAGCGGTTTCAAAAGCTTAGCTTGGGTTCAATGGCAAGGCGTCTCCGCGGATTTAAAGCGGAGCGTACACTTTAGTACGTGAGTATTTAAATCCGTGGAGCAACGCGGCCATTGGGCCTAAGATGAGGTTTTGAACCCGCTTCTAAGGGTCGAACCGTGGTATACACGTCACCCCCCACAACGCCCAATCCTCATCCGGTCTTGAAACCGTTCGGGCGATATCGGCTTCGATCCTGTTTCTCTGGTTAGAATCCAATCCAAGATGATCCAATTTCTTATCCACCGCCGACCAAAAGAGCCCCTGATGGAACTGTCTCATATTGCGAACTTTCGAAGCCAGAAATTTTTCTTCGATGGTACCCAGATGCTCAATCAGTCTGTTTTTGGCCGAACCATTGTCCTGATATGGTTCTACCAGCAGCGCCGTAAGATTGGCACGGTGGCCGCTGGCGCCATTTTGTGGATTGTGTTTTTCCCACTTTACCAGCATGTGATTAAAACACCAGATATCTGTCACTGGTTTTTATAATTTCCGCGTTTTTGGCCTGGGTGGCAAAATCTTTGAATCCAAACCCCGGCACGTCTCCCTCAAGACCCAGCGCTCGAAAACTAACATCGCACAACGACATCTTGGCTTTGCCGACCAGCTTTTGGAAATCGGGGGATTGGGTCAGCAGAACGCCTTTGCCGGTAAAAAAGATTTCCACTTCTTTGCCTTTGTCATGGGCCGCGTGGGTCAGGTTGACCACATGCGCCAGATGTTTATCCGAACTTACCAGTATGCCTAATTTTTCCGACATCGCGAACCTCCATTTAAGGCAGACAATTCTGCATTCGACATTCGACCTTCGACCTTCTTCATTCCATTCACCACCAGCAAATAATTTTGTCATGCGAAAATATATCATCCACCAGACGGGACCAATCAATGTCGCCCTTGTACAGTTCAGTTGTTTTGGATTGATCTCCGTTGGTCGTGGATGCCACAATATTTTTTACGGTTGTGTCCGGCTCGGAACGCAAAATATGCAGGATTTTCATAACACCCTCCCCTAAAACGGAATAACCAGATCAGCTTCTCGCAGCATGACCCCGATCTGTTCGGCGGTTGCATATTTGAAGCCGTATTTTTCAACATTGGTCTTGTTGTTCGAATATCGTTCGCCCTCCATCTCGTCGAGAAACCCCATGTTATCTTCATAAGCCTCGTTCATGTTGGCGATCTCATCATCCAGGACAAACATCTGCACTTCGGTGTTGTATAGCAACATGCCCAGGCTGGAACGCAATCCTTCGTATTGCTGGTCAGGATTTTTTATCAGGACAGCTACTTTGCTCATAACTCATCCTCCCTGTACATTGAGTAATTTGCCGGCTTCGCCGGACGTCTGTGTTTCCACCTGGTATTTGAAAACAAGACTTAAACCTGTCTCGAACCGGGCCGGGCAAGCGGGGCCACAGGTAACGTCGTTTTCGAGGCAGTTCGGCGGGTGGTATGAATTTAATGCCTGCCGCTGAGGACTGGATGGATAGAGAAATGGAAGTTGCGGGGGGGCAGAAACATTAAATACCACATTGTGCCAGTATGGCTAAAGTGACACAATGTGGCATTAAATGTCAAGAAAAAAATAATTGCAAAACAGGATGATATATTTTAATTAAGCGTCGTAAAACTCCCATTCGGCTGACGAAAGCGTATACCTGGTTGCCCAACGCCATTAAGTAACCGGGCTTCCGAATATTCCGAATGGGCGTTTTACGCCCGCCTTAAAACCGCCAGGTCAAACCGAAATCGATGGCGGTTTCCGTCAGTTCGGATTCGATCACAACCGGATTGCCGAAGGGATCGGTCCCCGTCTCACTGAGATCATTTTTAAACGCGTGCATATAACCCAGATTGGCGGAAAATGTGGGCGTGAATTCATAGCCGATACCAAATGTAATGTGGTGTTCGGCCAAGGCTGGAAAGCCGATTAACCGGAAAGTTTCATAGTAATACTCACTCGGTATAATTTTGCCCTGAACATTTTTCCCTGCCCCGCCGTTAAAATTGTCATTATCCTTGACCGGGGTCTTGGCATAGTTATAACCGGCCCGTATGAACAGTTTGGGGATCGGCTGATACTGGCCGCCGATGGCAAATACCCACTGGTCCTCCCAGTCGAAATCCTTGTAGCCGTCGGCATCACCCCAGTTAAGCCATTTGACATCGGCCTCGATCAGCAACTTGCTGAAGGCGTAAGCTGCACCAGCACCGATTTCAAGCGGTGCTGCCAGATCCAGATCATCAAGGCTGCCGTTGTTGTCAAAGTCAGCCACCTTTTTAAATTCGAGCTTGCGCGGGGTGATAATGTTTAATCCCAGGCTGAGGTCATTGATGGGCCGGAAAATGGCACCGCCCTGAATGCCAAACCCGTAATCCCAATCCGAACCGTTTCCCAGATCGAGATTTGAGTACTCCACAATACCGGCCAGGCCAAAAGAAAGTCTGGCGTTCGGTTGATAGCCAAAGGCCGGTGCAAACCGCATGCTCTGCAGCTGGGTATATTCTCCGGTAATTAATGGACCATCGGAAAATTTGAAAAACAGATTACTTCCTAACGAATTAGCGCACCTCCTCTCTTTTGAATTCGGCTCCGATATTTCAGATCGGGCCTGCCAAAAGGCAGGCCCGTTAAAAATGGCGCGTTCGCTGTATGGAAACCGGGGGGGGGTTAATCTCGTCGTCCATCTTTTACGCCACCAGCGCATCGGCAACCATGGAGCTTAAAAATTCCACCTGTAGGCCCATTTTGTAATGGTCGTTCAAGTTGCTCAGCTGGGTATGGCAGTTCTCGCAGGCTGTTGCCAGGACGGTTGCGCCGGTCTCTTTGACCTGATCGACCTTGATCCGGGACGATTTCATTCTAAAATCCAGGGTTTCCTCACCCAGGGCCACCAGCCCGCCGCCGCCGCCGCAGCACCAGTTATACTTGGGATCCGGCGTCATCTCTTTAAAATTATCTGTCAGGTGCCCCAGGATATACCGCGGCTCGTCCATCACGCCGGCATTTCTGGCTATCTGGCAGGGGTCGTGGTAGGTAACTGCACCGCTTATTTTGGTCTTGTCCAGCTTGATGCGGCCCTCGCGCAGGTAGCGCGCGTGCACTTCGGTGATGGAAACCACCTCAAAGGGCTGCTTGCCGGTCAGCTGTTTCATCACCCGGTAAGCCGTTCCGCACTCGCAGATACAAACCTCCTTGACCCTGAGGCGCTTGGCCTCATTGACGATACGATCCAGAATCAGCTTGGTCTTGGAGGGATCACCGACAAAGGCGCCGAAATTGACGGCCTCAAAAAAACTCAGGGTCCAGTTTTCACCGGCTGCATTGAAAATGGCGGCCGCCGGAATAATGGAGTGGGCACCGGCCAGGGCCACATACAGCAGGTCGGCCCCTTGCTTGTCCACCGGGATGGCCTTCTCCCCGGCCTCCAGCTTCCATTTGGCCACGACGTCTTCCTCGAGCCTTTTGATGCCGTCCAGAAACCCTTCTTTGAAAAGTTCCAGTGATTTGCCTTTTTCAATGGACGTGTCGGCCAACAGGGTTAAAATTTCCGGTTCGGCATTGGCGCCGATTAAAAGCAACTTCGCAATCGACATGATCATCTGGGTGTCGATGCCGAAAGGGCAGTAAACCATGCAGCGCCGGCAACCGGTGCAGGAATAGGCCGCGTCAAACAGCTCCTCGACGGCCATCTCGGTCAGTTCTTTGGCCTCGCCCACCGACGGCCAGATTTTTCCCCGGCCCTTGAAATATTTTTTGTAAAGACGGCGCACAATCTCAGCCCGGTAAGCCGCGATATACCGGGTCTGCCCCATCGATGCGTAGACATGACAGGCCTCGGTGCAAACCCCGCAACGGGTGCAGGTTTCCAGATAAAACCGCATGGCCTCATTTAATTTGCTCTGAAAAAGATTGAGCAGATCATCGCGTGTTTTCTGATCCATTCTGAAGTTCCTCTTTAACTTTGTGAAAAACAATCTTAAAATTGGTAAAAATGGTTTTAAAAGTTCAGATCATGCCTGAAGGCAAGGCGTTCCGCGAATTGAAAGCGGAGCGTACACTTAAGTACGTGAGCATTTCAATTTGCGGGACAACGCAGCATTCGGGCATTAGATGAATTTTTAAAACCATTTTTTAGCCTCGGCGAAGCTTATTCATGGGCAACGACAAAAACGAATGCATGCTCTGGCTGAACGGGAAAAACAGCAAAAACAAATTGGCGAAAAATACGTGCAGCACCAGCATGAATGAATGCCCGGAGTCGGTCACGGTCTCCGGTAAATAGGGGTCCAGATACAACAGGCTCATCAAATACTCCCGGTAGTCATCGACGGTCATTCCCTCGTAGCCATACCACCGCCGGGCCCAATCCATCTCACTGCCGAATATCACGATCAGAAACAACAAAATAAGCAGGTAATAGTCCTCGGGAACCGACAGATCCCTGACAGGTGATGCAAAGCGCCGGAATAAAAAATACAGCAGGGCAATGGCCAGCAGGAGGCCGAGATAGCCCTGACCCAGAAAAATTTCATGCGGGATGACCTGAATGATGTTGATCTCGGCAAACAGTTCGATGTGCCCGATGATGAGCAGCCCGAGACAGATGTGAAACAGCATTAAAAAAACCCACAGCAGCGGTTTGTGCCGCCTGACGGTGGGAAATAAGAATGTGTCGTGCAGGGCCCACAGCCACTTCGGATTTTTTTCAGGGTAAACCTGTAAAGTCGCTGGATGTTTGGGTTCTCGAAAGATTTTGATCAACCGCAGCGCGGTGCCGATAAAGAAAACCGCAAATGATATATAAACCATCGGCACCAGAATAAAATAGATCACCGTGTCCACAATAACCTCCCGTATAGAGCGCGGAGCGCTCAAGGCATGGCGCATGGCGCAGAGCGTTTGAGGAACAGCATGTTCTGGACTTCAACGATAGGCGCCATGCCTTAATCGCAATGCGCTTAGCGCTTCTGGCGCTAGGCTAGACGCTTGATAAAAAACTTGATCAGCTTGTCTTCCTGTTCCGTCTTCACGATTTCGTTACCGCTGGTCTTGGCCCAGGCGGGAAAATCGGTCAACGAACCTGGATCCGTGGTCTGGGCTTCGATCACCTCACCGACCTCGACTTCTTTAATTCCTTTGCTGACTTTAACCACCGGCATGGGGCATGCCAGACCCTTTAAATCCAAAACTTTTGCTACTTGAACGTCGTCACTCATGATAGCCTCCTTTTTGTCTATAAAGATTTTATGTGTGAAATCGGATTCACTTTATAAATTGCATGATTGAACTTTTTAAATTAGAAGCACGAAAAACGAAATACGAAACAATTTTTAAACCCGAAATTCGAATACGCCAAACATGTTTAGATTTTAGTCATTTTGTATTCGAATTTGTTTCGAATCCAGAAATTCGGATTTCAAATTTTCAGATAGTTGATCGCTTGCTTTTATTTCACCGCCTGTATCAAACAACAGGGTTAGATGAACAACTGCACCTTACTATTCGCCGCCTCTTGCAAAAAGGTGGCCACACCGGCAAAACCCAGATCTTTATAATCGATGAACTCCTCGCGCTGAAAACCCATCAGATCCATGGACATTTCACATACGTAAATGCGCACACCGAGTTCTTCGGCCAGCGCCACCATCTCCTCCAGGGAGGCCACGTTTTTCTTTTTCATCAGCGATTTCATCATGGCGGTTCCCATTCCGCCCATGTTCATATTGGAAAGTTTCACATCCCCGGTGCCGGTGGGCAGCATGGCACCGAACATTTTGCCCATCACATCTTTTCCCCCGACCTTTTTCTTCTTGTCCCTCAACACCGGGGTTCCCCAGAAGGTGAAAAACATGACCACATCCATGCCCATGGCCACGGCTCCGGTGGCAATGACAAAGGCCGCCAGCACCTTGTCCAGATCACCGCTGAACACCACCATCGACAATTTATTGTCAACGGTCTGCTTGCTCAAAGCGTCTACCTGAGCCTTTAATGCCTCAAACTGGGTTTCCAAATTTTGCATATCCATATTGACCTCCTTTGTGTTTAGAGGCGATCTCAAAAGGTGCACCGCTGATCATCAAGATCGGTGCATCATCCAGCTATGCCGGGAAAATCGACCCCGCCGCAAGTTTGGACCCACATCCTTTTGCTGAGATAGCTTCTAATGTTAACTTTAATTTTTATATAATATTAGATGGTTATATATAATTAGGGCCTATTTTGGTTTATACTGTGAACCTTCTGCCAAAAAAAATTTCCGCCCCCGGCAATCAAGACCCAAATTTAAGCGTTCATCGCTACAGCAGGTGGGGATCACACCATCATTTCTTTGACAGCCTCCATCGAGGCTTTGAGAATATCCAGATTGGTCAGCATGGCCTGGCGTTGATCAGGTGCCATCTGGGAGAGCACCTGGCCGTAAACCTTATTCATAAACCCATTGATTTCATTTAGTTTTTTTTGTCCATCGGACGTCAAGCTGAGCAATTGAACCCTTGAATCCTCAGGATCCCTGACGCGTTGAATCAGGTTTTTCCTGATCAGGCCATCAATAATCTTAGATACCCGGCTTTTGACCACATTCATTTTATGGGCAATGCTCGTGGCCGTAAGATACCGCTCTTCGCCAAACAATCCCAGGCACCTGAACTCCGCATCCGGCAGTTCAAACCGTTCACATTGATATTGCATGCGTTCCTGGCAACATTGAAACAATCTCGCGATAAGATCTTGAAATTTATCCAATTGATACCCGGTAACCTCGCCATTGGTAGTGCCTTTTAGATTGTTCATGGCGTGAACTATATCAAAAAAAATGAGCGTGTCAAGTGTTTTTTTAGAACCAGGTTCAAAAGTTCAGGGTTCGGGGTTATGTGTCAAAAGCGAATATCGAATAACGAATATTGAATCTAGAATGTCGAAGGAGGGTATTCTGGCTATTTATTTTATAAAAATAAAGATTGAGCGAAGCGAAACCACCCTTCGATATTCTGCGGTTCTGCGGTTCGCTTTTAATCATATAACCCTGAACCTTGAACCTTAAGAATATTTTACTTTGCACACATTATATACTATAATTAAAAATTAATTATTTCGAACACCTTTGCGAGCCTTGCCGCCTTACCATGGAGGAAAATATGCACATCAATCTGCGATACGGATTCATTTTATGGGTTGTCATAATCGGGCTGGTGACCATACCGTCCTGCGCCAAAAAACAGGTCCAGACCGAAGCTCCGGTTGTCCAGGAGCAAGAGCAGGAAATGACGTCGGAAGAAATCCAGGCGGCGGAGCAGGAACGGCTGGCACGCGAAGCCGCCGAACGTGAGCTGAGGGCGGAAAAAATCAAATTTATGTATGAAGACGTCTACTTCAAAAAAGGGCGTTACCGCCTGAGCCCTGAAGCGCAGGAAATTTTAAAGCGCAAAGCCACATGGCTTCTCAAGAATCCGGACCTGAACGTGATCCTGGAGGGTCACACGGACGAACGTGGATCCAAGGAATATAATTTTGCCCTGGGAGATCTGCGCGCAGGCGCCGTGAAAACATATCTGATTAAGCAGGGCATCGAATCACCCCGTCTCATAGCGGTCAGCTACGGCAATGAACGCCCCATAGACAAGAGCAAAACTGAAAAGGGACGGGAAAAGAACCGACGGGTGCACTTTGTTGTTGAGGAATAAAAGAAAACTGACGGTGTTTGGTATTTTGTGTTTCGTCAGCACATGCTGAACGACCGATGCCTCGACACCAAACACAAAACACTAAATCCTAAACACCAATCACCCCATCTTCGATATCTCCCCGAAGGTCTTTATCTCTGACGGCAGATCATCCACGTCGATGGTCAGGTCGACTCTCAGGGCGAAGGCCCTTTCGATCACGTTTTCCAGCTGGATCACATTCCCCGGCCAATTGTATTGCAGCAAAACGTCCATTGCCTCCGGCGATACATTCAGGACCTTGTTGTCATTTTTAGCGTTAAATTTATTCAGAAAATGGTTTATCAACAGACTGATATCCTCCCGGCGCTCTCTGAGCGAGGGCATCTGAATCTTGACCTCGCTGACGGAACTTAAAAAATCCGGATTCAGAATCCCTCTGCTGGCGGTTTCATCCAGATTTTTAGCCGTAGCGACCAACAGCCTGACACCGGATTCCGGATTGCCTTTATCAGATCCCGGTATGAAATGATTCTCGGTGTAGGCCCGATTGATCTCAGCCTGATCAGCCGGCATAATTTCGGTGATCTCGTTAAAGAAGATGGTGCCGTTGACGGCCGATTGAAACAGCTCAAGGGCATGGGCATAGAGCTGGTCGCCCGCAAGCCCTTTGCCGAACCCCTTACAGTTAACCGGAATAAGACGTTGATGGTTCCGGAGGCTGGTCCGGTGTATCACGTGGGCCGCCAGTTCCTTGCCGGTTCCGCTCTCGCCCTGTATGAGAACATTGGGACTGGCATTTTGCATCTGGTCAATCTGCTCATAGATCGCCTGCATCCGCAGGCTGATCCCGACCAGCTGGTCGTATTTATGCCGCTGTTTTACCCGCGTTCGCAGGACGATGTTTTCGCGCTTGAGTTTCTTTTCTTCGTATAACTTGTTGATGACGATTTTCAGCACGTCCAGCTTAAACGGTTTCTGAATGTAATCATAGCTTCCGAATTTCATGGCCTGGATGGCGGATTCCATCGTCCCGTGGCCGGTGACGATAATCACCTCGGTGGCCGGGCGATATTCTTTGATCATGGCCAGAAGCTCCAGCCCGTCGATATCGGGCATTTTAAAGTCGGTGAACACAACATCAAAATCTTTATCCTTGATCAGTTCAAGGGCCTTCAGCCCGCTGTCGACAATGCTAACCCGATAATCAAAGGCTGAAAGATACTCTTCGACCATATTCAGGATTGTCTGGTCGTCATCTACAAATAAGATTTCAAAGTCGTCCATCTTTTCCTCCACCTGCTCTGACTATTTACAGCCCCGCATGCAGCGTGAATACTCGCTTTGGGTATGACCCTAATCAGTATCTTTTTCCAGGTTATATCTTTTAATCTTTTCAACCAGGGTGGTGCGTTTAATCTTCAGAAGCTGGGCAGCCCTGTTTTTTACCCAGTTGGTTTTATCCAGGGCGCTGATAATCAGAGCCTTCTCAAACTCACTAACGGCGGTGTTAAATGAGATTCCCTCACCCCCCAGGTCCTTGCGCTGAGTGGCACCACTGCTTTCGGCCCTGATTTTTTCAGGCAGATCTTCGGGCAGGATCTCATCACTTTCGTGCAAAACCACCAGCCTCTCGATCAGGTTCTTCAGTTCGCGCACATTGCCCGGCCAGGAATAATGCGTCAGGATGTTCATGGCGTCGTCGGAAAGCTTTGTCCGGGAGGCATCCTTTTTGCCGGCAAATTGTTCTATGAAATGGGCAGCCAGATAGGGAATATCGCTTTTGCGTTCCTTCAAACTGGGCAGCATAATCGGTATGACATAAAGACGGTAAAACAAATCTTCGCGAAAGTTCCCCTTTTGCACTTCTTCTTCAAGGTCCCGGTGGGTTGCCGCAATAAATCTGGCATCGGTTTTGATGGTCTCGTGGCCGCCCACCCGCTCAAATTCCCCTTCTTCAAGGACGCGCAGTACCTTCACCTGCAAATCGGCGCTCATGTCGCCGATTTCAT
>JAFDCJ010000382.1 GCA_019312835.1 Deltaproteobacteria bacterium | reverse complement strand
GTCCCCGGAAGACATGACCCTGCCGTTTAGTTTATATCCTTTGCCCACGCTGTCTCGCAAGGGGGCATTGGGTTTGTAAAAGGGCCCCATCGCATCAGGCGGCGTGGGAGTACATCCGATATTGAACTTTTTTGATAGTGCGACCATAACTGGATTCTCCACTGAAATGGAATACGACAATAAGATCGGAGAAAACAAAAATAATGAAAATATAATCGAGATTCTTTTTGCCGACGACGGGTTTCGGCGAATTCTAACAGACTTCATTTTCACTGACACGCGCTCCGGAAATCATCGCTGGATGCATTTCGATATAATCCGATATAATAATAAGACCGAAAATTTTTAGTTCAAATTAATTGATATCCGATTGGTATTCTTCCAGCGGAAGGGACAGGGGGGAATTATCCAGGACAGGATTTCTCACATCCGGCATTGCGCCGTACAGATAGCGAATTCGGGCTTTACCCGCCAGGGCGTGTTCGAGGCGTATCCGAATGGTTTGGGGTTCATGACGGTAAACGTTTGCGATGGGCACGAAAACGCCATTGGCGATGACTTCCCAGCCGGTTATCCCGTTTGCAGGCATGAAGTCACTGCCGCCATTGTGCTGGATCGCGATCTCCAGGGTGTCGTCGTCTATTTGCATTGCGCCAGCGACGCTCGGGCCCCGGTGGTACGTCTCTTCACCCAGGACATACAAAACCGTTTGGGCCACTCTTTTCCCCATTGAAATATAGGCCATTGGTGTGAGGTGCTGCCGGCCGTGATTTTTAAGATCCAGCGTGGTGGCGGCCAGGTAGCAGTCGGTAACTTTTTCGGCAACCCACTTTTGCGCATTCCGTATCGCCTGGTGGGGCCCATCTTTGCCGCCGGGACGCTTGATCATCGGGACGACCAGAAACGGCAGCTGCGCACTGTCCGAGCCGCTGGCAATGTCGATTCTGACTTGATTTTCAATAAAATGTATCAGAGAACCGGCATACTCGGAGGCTGTGACCGTCCCCCGGGCGGCGTCGGCCTCGCCCTGGATCCAGATGACAAATTCCACTGCGCCGCCTGCATCGGTTACGCCGCTGACAAATCGATTGTAGATCGAATCCGGTGCAGTGTCCGCCCAGAAGCCCGTACCCCAATCGGCTTCTTTTCTCAATCCAGAACCGTTTACCGAAAAATCCAAGAGGCCGACGGGGATGCCCAGGCGTTCGATCAAGCGGTTACCGAAGGCAATCGCCGCATTGCCCGTTCGATTTAATTTTGACCAGCCTTTGTTATCGAATTTGCGCAGGAGCGCATGAGCCGTTAAATCTTTGCCGGTATAGAACCATTCTTTCATGTTCGACTGCCCCAGGCCGGCGATTAACATCCCCACGCCCCATTTATGTTTTCCTTGATCAATGACGGTGTGATCCGTGTGACTGCGAACCTGGATGTTATACCACCCCCCTTGCGGTACTCCGGACAGTTCTCCGACAAAAATGTTGTTTTGCGGGGATGGATCGATAACGATCCAGGGCACAATTTCTTCAGCAGTGTTGTCCTGGACCACCCGGGCTTCGACACCTTCGATTCGTCCCCTGTAGGTTCCGGAGACAATGATCGCAGCGCTTTGTCCTTTGCGTTGAAAAATACGGCCGTTTTCAATATCGGTGACCGCAAGATATGGCGCTGTTGAATATTCTGAGGTGGATATCTTGTGAGGGATTTCATTTTTTCTGGTGAGGTCTTTGGAATTGCCCGTCAATGGGTCGGGCCTCCCGGGTTTGCTTTGCTCAACAGAGATGGGGCTTTTATCTGCTTGCGGTTGAATGTGATTTGGGTTTTGCGGATCTTTCTCAGCGAGCACTGCCGTGTGTGCTTTCGGCGCGGTGCCGTATGTGGGGGCGCCTGTTTTTGGATCGGTGTCGGGTTCATCGTTCGACGTTAATGCGGCAATTTCCGGGCTGGGGTCTGATTCGGATGAGACGGTTTCTGTTTTCGTGTCCGGGGTCGCCAGCGCATTGTTTTCATCCGGTTTGGCGAATCGGATTTTTTCTTGCCCTGAATCGATGTCACCGGGGTTTTCCGGGAATTCGAGTATCTCAGCGGATTGAAAGACGAGCACCCCGGCCTTATTGCCCGGATGAATGTTCAGCGATATCAACTCTTGAAAGGGAAGCGGCAAATAAAAGGCGGTGATACCCGGTTTCAGGGATTTGACCACGGCAAGGGAAGGGGCGGTCATGTACTCAATGGTCAACACGTCAGAATGCAGCGCTTCGACGGTTAACTTCAAAACTCTGAAGATACGATCATGTGATGCCGTAACTGCCGGCAGTTTAAAAGTTGATCGATGGCCGACGGATTTGATTTCCAGGTATGCGGCGCTTTTGTTCAGAGAAACATTTGCGCCCGGCACTGCATTCTTGAGGTCGACAAGGTATCTGCCGCCGATTCGGGCCTCGGTTTCGAACATTGAAAAAATGCTGTCAATTTCAAGGCGCATCGATGCCAGGCCGGATTCGGCCCGCTCCAGCAAAATGAAATCGCTGGTATGCCAATTTTCCCCATACTGTCGCGAAGGAATACTGTCTGTCCGGATGACCTCAAACCGGTTGAATATCTGTCGCAGGTAGGGAATTAGATTCTGGATATAATCATCTCCATAGACGACGGCAGGATGAAATTCAGGCGCCGCCAACGATCCGTAATGCGTGATCGGCACATCATCGACCGCGGTGAAGAAGCCCATCATCCGCTCGGCCAGATCGCCGCTGTCACTTTGATCACGGCCATTGTAATCCAGCCGCTGTTTCAATCTGTCGTCCGGATTGATGTGTGTCAGTCTTGCTTCGG
>JAFDCJ010000381.1 GCA_019312835.1 Deltaproteobacteria bacterium | reverse complement strand
GTATAGGGCATTGCCAGATTAAGCCGGAAAACGACATATCCCTTTTGGCGGAAAGCCGGCAATAAGTTTCTAAAGCCAAGCTGGTATTCAAACCTCTAATTTGTTATATTCAAATCCAGCACTCGGATTCTCCATCAGTCCATTACTCCACGGAGAATAAATACCATGTCCAAACCCATCTACCTGGATTATAACGCCACCACCCCGCATGACCCCGAAGTAATTGAAGCCATGCGGCCGTTTTTCGAGGAAGAATTCGGCAATCCGTCAAGCTCCCATTATTACGGCACCAGGCCCAAACAGGCGGTGATTGCAGGCCGCGAGCAAATCGCTGCTCTTATAAACTGCCGGCCGCAAGAGATTATTTTCACCAGCGGTGGGACCGAATCCAACAATTTTGCCATCAAAGGCTGTGCCCAATCCTTCGATCAAAAGGGCAACCACATCATTACCTCGCAGATCGAGCATCCCGCTGTTCTCGAGGTCTGCAATTTTTTGAAAACAAAGGGATTTGAAATCACCTGCCTGCCGGTTGATGAATTCGGACAGGTCGGAGTGTCAGACGTGGCGGCCGCCATCAAAAAAGAAACCATTTTGATTTCCATCATGCACGCCAACAATGAAGTCGGCACGGTTCAGCCCATTGAAGAGATCGGTCGCTTGGCCAAAGAGAACGACATCGTCGTTCACACGGATGCAGCCCAATCGGTGGGAAAGATAACGGTGGATGTACAACGCCTGGGGGTGGACCTGCTATCGATCGCCGGTCACAAGGCTTACGCCCCCAAAGGTGTCGGCGCCCTTTACATCCGCCGGGGACTGGAGCCGGCAAAGTTCATGCACGGTGCCGGTCAGGAAATGGCCGTGCGGGCCGGCACCGAAAATGTGCTCGAAATCGTCGGCCTGGGTGCGGCCTGTGAAATCGCCGGACGCGATCTGGAAAAAAATATGCAGCACATGAAGGCCATGCGTGACCGGCTGTATGAAGCGCTGAAAATCAATTGCGATCCGGTGAAACTTAACGGACATCCGCAAAAACGTCTGCCCAACACCCTGAGCATCTCATTTCTGGAATTGGAGGCCAATCGCATTCTGGATGCGATTGGAAGTGAGGTGGCCGCCTCCGCGGGGGCTGCCTGCCATTCCGACACGGTGCAAATTTCTGAAGTCCTCACCGCCATGAAGGTCCCCCTGGAGTGGGCCAAAGGCACGCTTCGGTTAACCACCGGCCGGATGACCACCGCAGCCGATATCGACAAGGCCGTCCGGGTTATCGGCGCAGCGGTAAAAAAACTCAAGACTGGGGGCTGAGCCGGCAGCTTAACGTATAAAACGGGATGATCAAAGAAGAAGCATGCTATTGGGTGTTAAATAACGAGGACGAGAACGACGACGAGGACGAAAAGGCGGTAAAAGTCTGCCTAATCTCGTCCTCGTTAATGTTATTTGCCGATCGCTGCTACTTTTTCGTGGCCTTTAAAAGGAAAAGATGCACAAATCGGGGATCTATCTCCGCCGCGGCGACCCGGCCATATTCGCTTTCAATCTCGTTGAACAGATCCTCAAAAGTCTGTCCCAGCCGATCGGTAATTTCATAGTCTTTCAGACCCGCCTGTGCCGACAACCAGTTTAAAAATGCGGTTTTCATTTCCACCGGAATCTTGCGGGCCGCCCCGGAATCCGGATCACCATCGCCCGGCAGCAGTTTTTCAAAGAAGGGCAGAAACTGCTTGAGCGTCAGGGCCTTTAATTTTTCACCCTTCAATTTGCGAGAATGACGGGCCCACAGTGTCAGCAAAAGATTTTTAAACGTCAGAAAGCCGTACCGGGAGGGAGGTTCCAGCCGGATATTCATCAATAAAAGCAAATCATCCAGTGCAACGACCTGATCAAACACCGCTTCCGTATGGCGGATATCCTCGAGGGAGGCAAACTCCCGGTACAGGACGCCGCTCTTGTAATTATCGTAGAACAGCGGCTTTTTTATCATGAGGCCGCCGACAATTCCCATCCATTGTTCCCCCCAGAACGTCAGCTTCAGATCGGCCCGGGCAAACCAGCATTCCGAAATCCATTTTTCCGCCCGCCATTTCAGTTCCAGAGCTGCGCCAAACCCGGTTCTGAAGATGTCCTGGAGGGTGTGGCGGGTTATCAGTGCCGCCGCCCGGGCCGGGTCCGCTTCTTTATCTTTTAGCATGCGCTCCAGGCCGATACTGACATAGCCGCTGGCCTTTTTGACGATCTCCTTGAGTCCTTCTCGCTCACCAATGGTCCGGTGATCCGCCACGACGATCTGATTACACAGATTGGCGAACTCCGTTTGAACCAGCTGCAAAACATTGGCCGCTTCAATCTTCTGCAACGCCCGGGTGAAATGGTTGTCTTCTTTCAATTCCCGCAAGGGGGTGATGGGTACGGGCAAGGATGAAATTTGTTCGGTTCCACGGGGGATGAACTTCTGGCTTTTTTTGGCAAGCTCCGCCGGCTTAATGGGCTGATAGATGCCGATGGCCTCATCGAACGGCAAAAAGCCTTTTTCCGCCAGCCGCACGGACCGCCAGCGATAACAG
>JAFDCJ010000380.1 GCA_019312835.1 Deltaproteobacteria bacterium | reverse complement strand
TGAGATCCGCTTAATATTTAAAGTTAAAGTTTTGCCTAAATATGCCGATTTCCCTAAGGACTTGAAAAAATGAGGGGCGTTTAACCGATATCTGAACGCTTTATCCCTGGCAGGAAAATTATTCAATAATGAAGCTATCCAAATCGCGCAACTCTTCAAAAAAAAATGATAAGCCCGAGCATTTGAGCGCAGAGGCCTATGACCGACGTGCTGCTGAATTAACCGAATTATTAAAGGCCTGCCGGGATCTGAGTGATATTCTACATCCCGATGAGCTGTATGCGACGTTTGCCGGTATTATTCGAAATAAATTTGGGATTTCAAAACTGGGTCTGTTTGTCTATGATCCGGAAAAAGAGACCTTCGAGCTCGTTTTCAGTAGCGGTTTGGGGAAATTAAACTTTAAATTCAAAAGGGGCCGGAAGAAATTATGGGAGACGATCCTTCAGGATAAGCCTTTTGCGGTGGTTGACCCGAAGGGGAATCCCCTTTTTCCCAAATTTCTGGAAAAACAGGATTTAAAAATATTGCCGTCCAGGCTATGGGCCCCCCTGGTTATGAGGGGGGATGTGATCGGGCTTTTGACCATGGGCCCGAAGGCCGGCAATCAACCCTTTGATGATTTCGACTACTATTTCCTGCAGCAGATTACCGCCCAGGCAGCCGTCTCCATCAACACCTGCCGCTTATACGAACGTCGCAAAAGAGAAAAGGAAGACCTGGACAAGACCCTGCAAAATTTGTCATTGCTTTACAGCATCGGCAAGGCGATGAACTACATCAGCGATCTGAAGAACCTGTTGCAGTATATCCTGAGCCAGGCCATTGATATCACTTCAGCGGAAAAGGGCTCGATCATGCTCTACAACATCGAATCCGACCGGCTAAATATTCGTGTACTGGCCGGACTGGAGGATACCGAATATCAGGAGAAGGTCAACAACAGCGAAATCAGGTGCCGCAGTTTCAAACCCGGGGAAGGGATCGCCGGCCGGGTTTTCATGACCTCCCAACCCATGATCGTCAACAATATCCGGGAGGATGATCTGTTTATCGAGTCGGAAACATCCTATGTGCGCTCGATTGCCTGCATCCCGATGATCGTCTACTCCGATGTAATCGGCGTCATCAACGTCACCAACAAAAAAAAAGGTAAAGAGTTCACCGATGAAGATGTTGAGATGTTAAAGGCCGTCGCCGACCAGGCCGCGGTGCCCGTGAACAAAGCCCAGTTGTGGGATATGGCTGTGACCGATTCGCTAACCGGCCTGTATGTCCGTCGGTATTTCATGGTTAAACTTCAAGAAGAAATCCACCGGACGGAACGGTACAGCAAGCGGCTTTCGGTTATTATGGCCGATCTGGATCGATTCAAAAAAATCAATGATACTTACGGACACGATGCCGGTGATCGCGCCCTGAAAGCCATCAGTATGTTCCTGCAAAAGAATATCCGCGATGTCGACGTTATCGCCCGATACGGCGGTGAAGAATTCGTCATGTTGATTCCGGATGCCGATAAGGAAGCCGCATTTTGCCTGGCCGAGCGGTTGCGCGAAGAACTGGCCAAAGTTACCATTGAAGAACTGCCGCCGGTTACCATCAGCCTGGGAATTGCAACCTATCCGTCGGACGGCACCGACCTTGAAGAATTGATCAAAAAGGCGGACACGGCCATGTATGCTGCCAAACAGCAGGGTCGCAACAAGGCGGTGAAATATTCCAGCGCGATTCAGCTGACCGCAGATAAGGCCGCCCCGACAGCATAGACGCCCCTGCCATCCCGGCTATTTTCAGAATTGACCCGTCGGTTATGATTGTTCTTGTGTCGGCCGGCTGAAATTGATAATGACCACCCATCCGGTTGTTGATTACACCCAAAAACAGCTTAATTGAATCCGCTCTAAAGATCTGTCGTCTGCCATTTACAAAATTCGAAATTCGAATATCGAAATCCGGAACGGATAGACAGGCTGTTCAACAGAATTAGCTTCCTGAGCAAAGGTTAACCACTCGCAGCTTACAGCCTATTTGAAGAGCAAATCCGAATATGGAATGATAAAAAGATCAAAAATGGAAAATAAATTTTTGTGTTTTTGCCGCGGATGATCTATGCTTTTAAAGTAAAGAGTATTTGAATTTGGATTTTATTTCGAATTTCGTGCTTCGGCCCGCCCTGGCGCGACTTTTTGATCTGAGTCGCTCAGGGCTCGACATTCTTTTTTGAAAATTATTAATCCCAGGTTATTCTTGAATGGTCTGGGCCAGGGATTAACGGCTTAGCCGGGTTAGGAGGTTGTATGACGGATATTATAGAAGTTGTAAAGGATAGAGATCCCCAGGAAAGAGAATTTCATCAGGCGGTCACCGAAGTGATGGAATCCATTAAGCCGGTACTGGATCAAAATCCGATTTATCGCCAGGCTAAAATTCCAGAGCGACTGGTCGAACCGGAGCGGGTGATCATGTTTCGGGTACCCTGGGCCGATGATCAGGGAAATGTTCAGGTGAACAGGGGCTTTCGGATCGAAATGAACAGTGCGTTGGGGCCTTACAAGGGCGGGCTGCGGTTTCATCCCTCGGTCAATCTGGGAATTTTAAAGTTTTTGGCCTTCGAGCAGGTATTTAAAAATGCCCTGACAACTTTACCGATGGGGGGCGGTAAGGGCGGCTCCGACTTTGATCCCAAGGGCAAATCCGATAACGAAGTGATGCGATTTTGCCAGAGCTTCATGAGCGAACTTTTCCGTCATATCGGACCGGACACAGACGTGCCGGCCGGTGATATCGGTGTCGGCGCTCGGGAAATCGGCTATCTTTTCGGGATGTATAAAAAACTGCGCAACGAATTTACCGGGGTTCTGACCGGAAAGGGTCTCAACTGGGGAGGCAGCCTGATCCGACCGGAGGCCACCGGCTATGGTTCGGTTTATTTCGCCGCTGAGATGCTGGCCACGCGCAACGAAAGCCTCGAAGGCAAAACCTGTCTGGTGTCAGGGTCCGGCAATGTGGCCCAATTTACGACCGAAAAACTCATCGAACTGGGCGCCAAAGTCGTTACGCTGTCCGACTCGTCGGGATACATCTATGATGAAAGCGGCCTAGACGCCCAAAAGCTTGAATATGTAAAGGTCCTTAAAAACGTTCGCAGGGGGCGTATCAGTGAATATGCCGACAAATTTGCCTCGGCCGTTCATACCGAGGTTGATCCGGCCGCCGACTGCAATCCCCTTTGGAACCACAAAGCTGATTGCGCTTTTCCAAGTGCCACCCAGAATGAAATAAACGCCAAGGATGCCCAGAATTTAATTGATAACGGCGTATTTCTGGTCAGCGAGGGGGCGAACATGCCCACGATGCCGGATGGCATCGATATCTTTAAAGATCAAAAAATTCTGTACGGGCCGGGCAAAGCCGCCAATGCCGGCGGGGTGTCGGTTTCCGGCCTGGAGATGACCCAAAACAGCATGCGGCTATCCTGGACCCGTGACGAGGTGGATAGCCGTTTGAAGCTCATCATGAAAACCATTCACCGCACCTGCGTGGATGCCGCCGAGCAATACGGGCAGTCCGGTAATTATGAGGCCGGCGCCAATATCGCCGGCTTTGTTAAAGTGGTGGATGCGATGTTAGACCAGGGTCTCGTCTGATTTTCCAATTGTAAATGGGCCTTTTCCCGATGGGCGGCGTTCTCCGCGGGTTTTGCGTCTGCGGCGCACTATAAGTACGCCTCAACGAAAACCCCTGTGCGGCCTTGCCCATCGAAAAAATTCCTCATTTATAAATTGGAAAATGAGGACAAGTAAAGACTTGATACTGATAGAATATATTTAAGTAAACCCAGCAAGAGAAGTTCAACGCTTGTGGTATAGAGCTATTTTCTCAGCGGACCCTCCAGTGTAGTTGACATGACGTGGGAGCGGCTTTTAGCCGCGATAACCATATTGATCCGATGTTAGATACCGTTATTATCATAGCAGCTGCGGCCCTATTGGTGGGGCTTCTGTTTTTTGAAAAAAATGGAAACCTGAAAGGCAAGCTTCCCCTCAAAACCATCCTTTCCTGTCTCTTTATCATCACGGCGCTGCTTCAGCCCCATCCATTGCCGCAATACTATTACCCCCTATTGGTCGGATTGATTTTTTGCCTGGGCGGTGACGTTTTTTTAGCCCTGCCCCAGGAACGCATGTTTCTCTTCGGCCTGGTGTCATTTCTGCTGGGGCATGTGTGCTATGTTCTGTGTTTTTTCTATGTGGCGGATTTAAATCGGTGGACCTGGGGCGGCAGCGGCCTTGCGCTGGCCATCAGCGGCCTTGTGTTTTTCTGGTTGCGACCGCATTTGGGCACCATGCTGGTGCCCGTGATTGCCTACATCATCATCATTACGGCTATGGTCATCGGGGCCTTCACGGTCCTCGGTGACACCACGCTGCGTTCGGCGGGACGATTCATGGTAATATTCGGTGCGGCGAGTTTCTATATCTCGGATTTGTTTGTCGCCCGGGACCGGTTTTTAGAAACGGGCTTTGCCAATCGGCTCATCGGTTTGCCACTGTATTATGGGGGACAGTTCCTGCTGGCTTTTTCAGTTGGTCTAATAAGATGATCCCGTATCATATCATCTCGCAACCGCCCGACGCGAGACCCCAGCGGCCGGAACACTGAATCTGAATTCAGTCTCTCACTATTTTTTTATAGGCGGTAAACGCCAGGACGCCGCCGGCGATGCCGCCGCCGGCCTGGATCAGATTGGGTATGAGCTCCGATACCGCCCCCTGGAGGCCGATGTTCGGCATGCATGCTTCGGCAATAAAGTAGGTTGCGACCATCGATGCGCCGCCCAGCAGAAGTAAAACCCAGCGGCTGAATTTATGCCGGCTGGATGACAGCGCACAGAATCCGCCTTCCAACCCCTTGGCAACTAATGTGATGGGCGCAAACATGCCGAATCCGCCAATGATGTCTGCCAGCGCCGAACCGATACCCCCGGCACCTGCCCCCCACCAGAAATTTTTCGTCCGGGCCAGACTGCCCAGAACCAGACCCGAGAACACGACGGCGACATCTCCAAAATTAAAATAACCCCGGCTGGGCAGCGGGATCCTGATAAATAGCGTAATCAGGGCAACAACAACGATCAGGGCGACAAACGCAATCTTTATATTTTTCATTCGTTGACCTCGTAAAGGTGCAGGTATTTATTTTTTAGCAAACGATTTGAATTTTCAATCTCTTCATAAAGGTACAAATACAAGGCGATGATGAGGCAGGCATATTTTCGCAATTCGGATTTAATCCTGTTGCCGGAGTGCAGGTCAGAATAGGTATTCAGATACCAGGAAAAACGGCGTAATATTTTTTCCCCTTTCTGGAATGCGGATTTCATTGTAATCAGACCGATTCGTTTTTGCATTGAAATCGGAAGGTTGAGAATATCCAAATAGGTAATGTAGGTCAACAGGATTTTTAAAAACACCAGTGAGCTCGGGAATACCAAACATTTAATCAGCGTGTCCGCCAGCCAATCCGTTCTGCCAAATAGCTGCATAAAATGAAAAATCAGTCCGAAAACAAATAAACTCAATACAAACGGGAAACAGAACTTTAGCACCGGAATGGTTTCTTGAAGCGAAAACCGCAGCACGTGCCATCCCATGACAACGAAAAAAACAACCAGCTGAATAAGGATGCTGTCATAAAAAGGACCAAAAACAAACAGCCAGAAAAACGAGCTGATGATGACGAATATGAAGCCAATCTTTAACATGACGATGTTATTCATTTCTCACCCGGATATTTTTCATGTGACCATCGATGTTGATCAGTTCAAACCTCACATTGCAAATCCGATGATTTTTTGCAACCGCCTCGCAGCGATTCATGCCCAGATGGGTTACGATGATGTAGGTTTGGATAAACGCATCGCTCCAGTCAAAGATAAAGCTGTAATCAGGGAAATATTTATCGAACTCATCCAGTATAAGCACACTTGCCGATTGGCTGTGACGAAACCACAGCCTTAAAAGTTCAACCTCATCTGTATCGGATACTTTGAATCCCCTGGTGGATAGAAGCGCCCGCAGGGTGTAGAACTGGGTCCGGATATCCTGACCGATATATAAATAGGAAAGGTTGTCAGTCCGGAGGGCTGGAATGATGATTTTTTCCAGAAAGGATGTCTTCCCGAAGCCGTTGTCCCCCCTAAAATAAAAGCAGCCGCCGCTGTTATTAAGATTAAGATCATCGACGATATCAAAGTTCAGATTTCGATCATCTAAGCGATATATGCCCTTGTGGATTTCCATTCCTTAAATAATCTCTTGAATATGGCCATTTTTTTCAGTAAACAGCTTAATATCGCGGGCTGAACAGATATCTTTCAATTGGCGTATCAATTTTGACCGGTTTTCGTTGCTTACCGAGTCCAGGATATTATTTAACAATAATTTCAGGCCGTGAATGTTGCGGTCAACAATCAGCGTCAGGGTAAGCAGGCAAGCTAAAATGGCCTTCTGTCCGCCGGAATAAGTCTCCAGATCCCTGACATCGCTGACGTCATGGATGTTAAATTCCCTGGCGGCCTGTATAATTCTTTCTATCATGGGTAAATCATTTTTACGCTGAAGCAGCCAGACCTCTTCGCGGATGGACGATGATATAAAAAGATGATTAAAATCCAGAATCAGAAACTCACCACCGTATGTGTCCAATAAGTCGTCTAATTTATAAATTGCCATAAACCTGTCACCCTGCTTTAAAACGAAGTACAGGTTATATATCATAGTGAACCAGGAAAACAAACATTCAGCCGCGAAATTGTTTGACAGCTTTTAGCGAGAGCGCCATTGGTGAGGGACAGGCTCAAACTTGATTTGTATCGTTTAATGATTATGCTCTTAGTGCGCAAATGCCTGTAACAAAAGGGTCTTCCTGTGCTTGCGGTAGATTGCGTTCACCACTCCTTCTGCGTCTTACCCAGCGTTGTTTTCTTCTCATCGGGGCCCTGATACCGGATTGAATATCAGATCCTTTCAGGCTGACCTGCAACCATTCGAGCAATCAGCTCAAACCGATCCATCCTCTGTGATTTGCGGGATGGGATCACACGGTATGGGTCGAACATGCCATTGGAGGGGGAACAATGGAAAAGATAACCCAAGCCAACTGGGAATCGGCGGTTGTATCACCGGAAACGGTGATTGCTCAGATCAAGCCCGGTATGAGTGTTTTCCTGGGAACTGCCATGGCGGAGCCCCGTACCATGGTCCGTCACCTGATGACATCCGAGGCCAAAAATCTTGAGGATCTTGAACTGATTCAGCTGGTCAGCTTCGGCGACGCGGTTACACTGCGGTCCTTGCGTTCCCAGAATTTCCGACTGAAAACCTTCTTTTCCGGGTGGGTGGCCAGCGAAGCCATTGAGGAGGGCCGGGTGGATTTGATCCCCAGCCGCTTTGTAAAAATTCCCCAGTTGATTGAATCGCTGCTGAGGCCGGTTGACGTCGCCGTCATCCAGATTACACCCCCCAACGCAGATGGCTTCTGCAGCCTGGGCATTGCGATTGATGTGGCCCACGACGCTCTGGAACATGCCGCCATTTGCGTCGGCGAGATCAACACCCAAATCCCGCGAACCTTCGGGGATACCCTGGTTCAGATATCTGATTTCGACTTTTTGGTTCGCTCAAAGGACCCCCTGATATATTTCGAGCGCTGGGCAATTGATGATGTATGGGATAAGGTGGCCCAGCATGTGGCCTCCTTGATAGAAGATGAAAGTTGCCTGGCTTTTTCCATCGGACCCCTTTATGAAGCGCTGGCCCAACGCCTGGTAAATAAACGCCACCTGGGCATACACTCGCCCCTGTTTACCGATCCGTTGATGGATTTGGTGAAATGCGGGGCGGCGTCCAATCGCCGCAAAGAGACGCATCGCGGCAAGGCCCTGACCTCATACGCCTTCGGCACCTGGAAATTGATGAAATGGCTGGACAACAATCCCCAGGTAGAGTTCCAGCGGATTGACAAAGTCTTCAATCCCCTGGTTATCGGTCGCAATCCAAAATTTATCACCATCGTATCCGCTAAAAAAGTGGACCTGTACGGCCGGATCGGTCTTCATACCGGCAAAGGCATCATTGCCGGTGGCCCGGCCGAGATCGTGGACTTTTTGAGTGGAACGGAATTGTCGGAAGGCGGGCAATCGATTTTTGCCCTGACCAGCCGGGATCCGGCGGGACGGTCGAATATATTGCTATCCATCGCCCACCACCCCAATCAGTTCAGTGGCTTTGAATCGGTGGGCGCGGTGGTAACCGAATACGGGGTTGCCTATCTGGAGGGACGCACCGTCAGAGAAAGGGCCCAGGCCTTGATTGATATCGCCCATCCCGACGACCGGGCCGGTTTGGTCCGCAAAGCCAAGGATAAAAAGGTTCTATACGATGACCAAATCTTCCTGGAGGACAGTGCCCGGCTCTATCCGGCGGACATAGCCACCACCCGGGCCACCCGAGGGGGATTGGAAATAAGGTTCAGGGCCATCCGGCCCTCCGATGAGGAAGGCATGCGTCACCTGTTTTACCGCTTCTCAGATGAAGCGGTGTATTCCCGCTATTTTCACTCCGTCAGCAGCATGCCCCATGCCAAAATGCAGCAATATGTCAATGTCGACTGGAACAAAGTGATGTCGATTGTCGGGCTGGTCGGAGAAGAAGGCAAGGGCCGCATCATTGCCGAGGCCCGCTACATCAGAATCTCAAGCGGCCCCCTGGCGGAGGTGGTGTTCATAGTGGATGAGAAATACCAGCATAGCGGCATCGCCACCATGATGTACGAAATGCTGGCCCGACTGGCCCGGGAGCGGGGCATCAGAGGCTTTATGGCCGAAGTCCTTTTTTCCAATATCGGCATGATGAAGGTGTTTAAAAAAGGACCGCTGCCGGTAAAATCACGTCTTGAAAGCGGCGTTTATCACCTGGAAATCCCCATCAGTGCGGGATGACCCGTCAATTTTTATAGTCAGCGGTATGGTCGATGACCGGCGGCAGGGCTTGGATCGATGGAAAGGGATGCGAGCACCAGCGAATCGCCCCATTTTGCGATCCGCAATCTAAATTATCTGTTCGTCATCGATTTCCTGCAATTTCTTTTCAAATAGTGCGTTTTGCTCGTCTAACCCATGGGAGACTTCTTCCAGTTCGTCAAATGCCTTTTCAATGGCCGATTGATTGGCATGGATAGCGCGGGCCAGTTCGGCTATCGCCCGTCCGTCCTGTTTCTGTGAAGCGAGTTGCATCTCCTGATGAAGGCGGTTCAGTTCGTTTTCGTGGTTTTCGATCGTATCTTCCAGTCCCTTGATACGCTTTTCGAGGGGACCGGTGATTTTTGATCGGCGCGCAATGATCTCGGATCTTTTACGCCGCAATTCTTTTCTGGACAACCGGACGGCTGTTTCCTGATGGGGCGTCGGCGTGCCGGTATGACCCGACGGCGGGTTTTTATCATGCCATCCGTCCTTTTCGAGAAATTCCCCGTAACTTCCGTCGAATATCTCGATGTGATCGTTTTGAAACACAATCAGCCGTTCTGCCAGGGTATGCAGAAACATTTCATTATGGGTCACCATGATCACCGTGCCCTCGAAAAAGTCGATGGCGGTTAATAACGCATCACAGGATTCCATGTCGAGGTGGTTGGTAGGCTCATCCAGGAGCAGCAGATTCACCGGTGTTGCCAGCAGCTTGCCGAGCATCACCCGGCTTTTCTCGCCACCCGAAAGGACACTGATTTTTTTGAGCGCGTCATCACCCGAAAACATCATGGCACCGCAAATATTGCGAGCCCGCTGTCGGTCAATATCCGGGTATGAATAGAGGATTTCCTCCTCAACGGTGCGGGAATCCACCAGGCTCTGGACGTTGGTTTGTTCAAAAAACCCTATTTCAATTGACGGATGATAAACAGTTTCACCGGCCAGCGGAGAAAGGACACCGGCCAGGAGTTTAAGCAGGGTTGTCTTTCCCTTGCCGTTTTTGCCCACCACACAGACCCTTTCGCCGGCCTCGATCGTGATGTTGAAAGCGTCAATCAGGTTTTGGCCGCGCTCGTACCCAAAATTAAGATTTCGTGCCGTCAGGGCGCGTTTGCCGGGGAAAGGACTGGATCGGAACGAGAAGTCCAGAAATTGCATCTGCTCGAGCTTCTCTTTTTTTTCCATTTTTTTGAGCGTCTTGATGCGGGACTGCACCAGATTGGCAAGCCTTGCTTTGGCTCGAAAGCGGGTGATGAATTGTTGGATTTCCTTGCGGCGCCGCTCGTCGTTGATCCTGGTTTTTTCATAGACCTCTTCGTCCTGGGCAATCTGATTATAATACTTGGCCGTATTGCCGGAGATTTTGCGCATCTTCCGCCGGTGAATTCCCATCGTATGCGTGACGACTTTATCCATGAAGCTTCTGTCATGGGTAATGAGCAGCAACTCGTGGGGCCAGGTCCTTAAAAATTGCTCGATCCACCGGATAGAGGTGATGTCCAGGAAATTGGTCGGTTCATCCAGCAGCAGCAGATCCGGCTCTGAAACCAGCGCCTTGACAAGATTCAAACGGACCTGAAGCCCCCCTGAGAACTGCGAGGGGTGGCGGTGGAAGTCCGCCTCTGAAAATCCCAAACCCGCAAGGATCTTCTCTACCTTCCACGAATGTCCCTGTTCCTGGGGCGACAGGGCCCGCATCCCTTCTTCAAGGGCCGTGTCAGCGGCAAATTCAAGATGCTGCTGCACATAAATGATGCGATAATTTTTCGGTATGACAATCGCGCCGGAATCCGGTTGCTCCTCTCCGTTAATCATTCGAAAAAGAGTGGTTTTGCCATGCCCGTTTTGTCCGACCAGACCGACACGCTGCTTGGCGGCTATCGTAAAATTGACCTCATCGAGAAGAAGCCGGTCACCGAAGCTTTTCGTCAGATTTTCTACCCTAATCATATTGCTGCCCAGAATAGCATCATTGGCACCGCTTGTCATCATGAAAGCGCGTTACGCGTTGCGTGTTACGGCTTGCGGGTCGCGCATTCAGAAGGCTCTGATGCTCATCCCTCCCTCGTAACCCGTAACGCGAACCGCGCAACACGCAACGCGCACCGCGCACCCCGCCACACGGACCGCGCAACGCGACTAGTTTTGCTTGACAAACCCGGGTAACTTAATATTTTATTAGCGCAACAAGCCGGAATGACGAATGAAGAATGGCGAATGACGAATGGTGGTGTCGCTGCGCTCCATCATTATTAAGATCGACAGAATTCCTTCATTCGATATTCGTCATTCGCCATTGGACATTCCCACAATAGGAGGCAATTATGTCAGAGGAAAAAAAGGATTTTGTGGTAAAAGATCGCCGCATTTTTTCGCAGGATAGCCAGGAAACCGAGTCCCCGGAAAAGGAGTCCCCTGATTCTGCCCCGCCTGACGAAGACAGGGCGGGCGCTGCAACCGAGCAAGGCCGCGAGCCGGATAAAGCGGAGGCTTCAAAGCCAGACAAAGCCGAAGCGTCCCCGCCGATGCCTGAAATCAATTTTGCGACTTTCGTCGTTTCCCTAAACGCATCGGCATTGCTGCATTTGGGAAAAATCGAGGATCCCAATACCGGCCAAACCGACAAAAATCTGCCCATGGCCAAACAGACGATTGATATTCTGAGCATGCTCGAGGAGAAAACAGCCGGTAATCTGACCAAAGACGAAGAGAATTTATTAAAGAGCATCCTTTATGATTTAAGGATTATTTACGTTAAAGAAAAAGGATAATGCTTGCCAAATAAATGAAGATCTTGTCACCTGCGAAAATCAACCTGTTTTTACAGGTCACGGGGAAGCGGCCGGACGGCTATCACGAGTTGTTTTCGCTCATGTGCTGCGTGGATCTTTTTGACACCATTATGCTTCAATTTGGCGGTGACAGAATAGCGATCGAATCATCCAATTCGCAGATTCCTCTCGATGACACCAATATTGCCCACCAGGCTGCAACCCGGTTCTTTAAATGCCTGAAGATCACCGATGGACTGACCATTCGGATTGAAAAATCCATACCGGTGGCTGCCGGTCTCGGCGGTGGCAGCAGCAATGCCGCCAGTGTCCTTGCCGGATTGAATCGGCATTACGGCTTGCCCTTTTCCCGCTCAGAGCTGATGTCTATGGGGCTTGGACTTGGTGCCGACGTCCCATTTTTTCTCTTTCAAAAACCGGCCTTGGCCTCCGGCATTGGGGAGAAATTGAAGGCCTATCAGGGCCCCCTGCCATTTCGTATTTTGCTTGTAAATCCGGGGATTGAGGTGCATACTGCAGAAGTTTATCAAAATCTTAATTTAAGATTGACAAAATGCAAAAAAAAAATTACAAAACCCTCTTTAAAGCAAAGCGGTTTTGATGTATCGCAGCACCTATGCAACGATCTCGAAAACGTTACCATAGACAAATATCCCGAGATCGGGTCTTTAAAAACACAGCTTCTTAAGCATGGGGCATTGGGGGCCTTGATGTCGGGGAGCGGGCCAACCGTATTCGGTCTTTTTTCTGACCCCCACAAAGCCGAGAGGGCACGGCAGGCAATTGGGGATCATACCCGATTGAATGTCTATATGGCTGATATTATTACCGAAGCGTTTCCTGCTATCACTGATTAGAAGCAATCCCAAAGGACGTTTGCCGATGGCTTCTAAATGCGTTGCTTCGATATGGTGGGGCGTCGTCAAGTGGTAAGACACAGGATTTTGGTTCCTGCATTCGGAGGTTCGAATCCTCCCGCCCCAGCCACCAATAAATGAATAATAAATAATGAAGAATGAATAATTGACCTGTGGATCGGAGCAGCCTTTATCCGATAGTTATAAACTAAAACTGACGCAGCGAAGCGATTTCCATTATTATTCAATCGTCATTATTCATTATTCATTTTTTTAATATGGTGCGTCCTGGATCAGGAAGGACCCTATATAACATACGACAACCCTAATTTAACGGCGGGGACCACAATGGAAGGTGTGGGCATTTTTGCAGGGAACTCCAACCCTGAGCTTGCAAATAAAATTTGCGATTATCTGAGTCTGCCCCTGGGCGGGGCCAAGGTCAACAAGTTCAGTGATGGAGAAATCCAGATTGAGATTCACGAGAACGTTCGCCTGAAAGACATTTTCATCATCCAGTCCACCTGCTCTCCGGTGAACGACAATCTGGTTGAAATGCTGTTAATGATCGATGCCTTCAAACGGTCATCGGCCAAAAAAATTACGGCAGTTATACCTTACTTTGGCTATTCCAGGCAGGATAAAAAAGTCGCCCCCAGGGTGCCGATCAGTGCCAAGCTGGTTTCAGATATGATCACGCTGGCCGGCGCCAATCGAGTTATTACCATGGATTTGCATGCCGGTCAGATCCAGGGATTTTTTAACATTCCGGTGGACAACCTTTTTGCGGCGCCGGTTCTCATAAAGCATATCCGCAAGCATTTCAGGGACGGGCTGGTCATCGTATCACCGGATGCCGGGGGCGTGGAAAGAGCCCGGGCCTTTGCCAAGCGGCTGGATGCGGAACTGGCGATTATCGACAAACGCCGGGACGCTCCCAATCAAGCCAAGGCCATGGCCGTCATCGGCGATGTAACGGGTAAAGTAGCGGTTATTTTAGATGACATGGCCGACACAGCCGGCACCCTGACGGAGGCTGCCGAGGCCGTCACAAAAGCAGGTGCCCGTGAAGTACACGCCTGTTGCGCCCATCCTGTTCTTTCAGGTCCGGCAATCGAGCGCATAACCAGTTCGGCTCTTAAAACGGTGGTGGTAACCGACACGATACCGCTGGCCGAAAATGCCCGGAAATGTGACAAAATAAAAGTACTCACCATTTCACAGCTGGTGGGCGAGGCGATCATCCGCAGCTACCGAGGAGATTCGGTAACTTCGCTGTTCGTGTAGAATACGAGGTCAGGGTTTTGGGGCTTCGCCCTTTGGGCTACGACCCCACAAGCAGGGTTCAAGCTTCTGGGTTGGATATTCAGATAATTCAGAATCCGCGATTCGCTTGCTCTGGCAGAAAATAATTGAATATCGAATAAATTTTAAAATAAAGGCGCAAGGATGGGCCGACCCGCAACGGGGAACCCTGAATCTTTGAACCTTTATGATCAAGGAGGTTATATCGTTGGAAAAAATTGAACTGCATGCAACTGTGAGAAAATCCGTGGGCAATGGCCCGGCGCGGGTACTGAGACGGTCCGGTCAAACACCCGCGGTGTTATACGGCCCCAAAGCAGAGACGGTTTTACTGTCCGTGGTTACCAAGGATCTTGAGCAGGTTCTGAAAAAAGGCAGTTTTGGCCAGTTGATTTTAGATCTTGTCATTCGCAACGGCAAAGAAATGACCAAAGCGGCCATGATCAAAGAGCTTCAAACGCATCCGGTATCCGGAAGTCTGATCCATATCGATTTTTATGAAGTCGACATGAAACGAAAGATCAAGGTCATGGTCCCGGTGGTTACCACGGGCCAATCGGTGGGTGTCGAAGAAGGCGGCCTGCTGAATATCGTCCGCCGTGAACTGGAAATATTTTGTCTGCCGGGCGACATTCCGGAAGCCATCGTACTCGATATTACCGAGCTGGGCATCGGAGACTCCATCCACGTAGATGAGTTGCCGCTGGGTGAGAATTTCGAAGTTTCCGCGGATACAAATTATACGGTGGTCACCGTGCTCAGTCCGAAGGTTGAAGAAGAGCCTGTTGAGGAAGAGGAAGAAGAACTCGAGGAAGGTGAGGAAGGCGCAGAAGCTGAGGCGGCCCCGACTGAAGGCGAATCCGAAGAAGAAAAATAGCCCAGCAACCCTATGCCCGCAAATAGACTCAGATTGGTCGTCGGACTCGGAAATCCCGGGAAAACCTATGAAAACACCCGGCATAATGCCGGCTTTATGGTTGCCGACAAAATCGCGCGGGATTTCAACATTGTGTTTGACAAAGCCAAATTCGACGCTGTTTTCGGGCGCGGCCTGGTCGAGAATGTCGATGTTGTCCTGGCCAAGCCCATGGCGTTTATGAACCGCAGTGGGCCACCGTTACAAAAACTGGCCCATTATTTTCGAATACCAGGCGAGGATATGTTGGTGATCCACGACGACATAGACCTTGCCTTTGGAAGAATAAAAATAAAAGAGAAAGGAGGGCATGGAGGACACAATGGCATAAGATCCATCATGGATGCCTTTGGGGGGGGCGAATTTACGCGTCTTCGCATGGGCGTCGGGCGTTCCGAGGCCGGGGAGACTGTCACTGATCATGTTCTGGGCAAATTTTCCTCCGAAAAAGCGGAGACGTTGTCGAGAATCATTTCAGGCGCCCGGGATGCTGTAGTTGAAATTCTGTGTAATGGTACCAAAGCTGGTATGAACTTGTTCAACGGTAAAGACCTAACGATTGAAGCGTAAACGACAATTAATCAACTGGAGGAAAGGATGAACTACTTATTACCCCTGATTTGCACACTTGTGGGAATTGCAGGTGTGATCTTTTCGCTTGTTCTGGCGACTATGGTAAAAAACGCTCCGGCAGGCAATGAAAGAATGCGCGAAATCGCCGGTGCAATCAAAGACGGCGCGGTTGCCTATTTAAACCGTCAGCTTAAAAGCATGGGCATGGCCGGCGCTGTCTTGTTTATCATCATTGGATTTTCCCTGAGTTGGAAAACCGCCATTGGCTTTTTGGTCGGTGCCATCGCCTCGTTCGCTGCCGGCTATATCGGGATGCGCGTATCAGTTCTGGCCAATGTGCGCACCGCAGAGGCCGCCAAGGGCGGCCTGGCCAAGGGGCTGGCCCTGGCGTTCAAGGGCGGTTCCGTGACCGGTATGATCGTCGCCGGCCTGGCCTTAACGGCTGTTGCCGGCTGTTACACGGTGCTGATTGCCAGCGGCGTTGAGTCCCGGGAAGCTGTTATTGCGCTGGTGGCGCTGGGTTTTGGCGGCAGCCTGATTTCCATCTTTGCCCGGCTGGGTGGCGGTATCTTCACCAAGGGTGCTGATGTCGGGGCCGACCTGGTGGGAAAAGTCGAAGCCGGCATTCCGGAAGACGACCCCCGCAACCCCGCGGTTATTGCCGATAACGTCGGCGACAACGTCGGCGACTGCGCCGGTATGGCTGCTGACCTGTTTGAAACCTATGCGGTAACGGCCGTTGCTGCCATGCTCCTGGGCAACCTGCTCTATCCCACGATCAACATGGCGACGGAGTTCCCCCTCCTGCTTGGTGCGATTTCGATTGTGGCTTCCATGATCGCCGTGTTCTTTGTTAAACTGGGCAAAAATGAATATATCATGGGCGCACTGTATAAGGGTATGTTCGGTGCAGCCATACTGGCGGCCATCGCCTTTCTGGTGGCCTGCACCTCAGCCTTTGCCGGTATCGAAGAGCTATCCGGTATCAACATCTTTTTTGCCTCACTGGTCGGTTTGATTCTGACGGTGGTCATCGTCGTCATCACCGAATATTATACCGGCATCCGTAAACCGGTGAAGTTCGTGGCCGAAGCCTCCACCACCGGTCACGGTACCAACATCATCGCCGGGCTGGCCGTCAGCATGGAAGCGACCGCCCTGCCGGTTCTGGCTATCTGTGCTGCCATCGGAGCGGCCTATGCGGCCGGTGGGCTCTACGGCATTGCCATGGCTGCCATGTCAATGCTGTCCATGACCGGTATGGTTATCGCCATTGATGCCTACGGGCCGATTACCGACAATGCCGGCGGAATCGCCGAAATGGCTGAAATGGATGAGAGTGTCCGGGCCGTCACCGACCCCCTGGATGCGGTGGGTAACACCACCAAAGCCGTTACCAAGGGTTATGCCATCGGATCGGCCGGATTGGCCGCGCTGGTGCTGTTTGCGGCTTATACCCAGGAATTCGCTCTGCACGGCGGTGCGGCCGAATTAAGGTTTGACCTCAGTGATGTCTCGGTCATTATCGGTCTGTTCCTCGGCGGCCTGCTGCCCTTCCTGTTCGGCTCCATCGCCATGCGCGCGGTCGGCAAAGCTGGCGGGGCGGTGGTTGATGAGGTCCGGCGCCAATTCCGTGAAATCCCCGGTATTATGGAAGGAACCGGCAAACCGGATTATGCCCGCTGCGTGGATATCGTCACCAAGTTCGCTCTCAAGGAAATGATCGTACCGGCCCTGCTGCCCGTGGTGGCACCGGTCCTGGTTGGTCTGATTCTGGGCAAAATTGCCCTGGGCGGACTGCTGATCGGCAGTATCATTACCGGATTGTTCCTGGCGATCTCCATGACCACCGGTGGCGCTGCCTGGGATAACGCCAAAAAATACATCGAAGACGGCCACCTGGGCGGCAAGGGCAGCGATGCTCACAAAGCCGCCGTTACCGGTGATACCGTCGGCGATCCTTACAAGGATACGGCCGGACCTGCTATTAACCCCATGATCAAGATCCTCAACGTTGTTGCCCTGTTGCTGGTACCGTTCCTGCTGTAAGACGTGATCTCGATCGCGAGCTAACCCAAAGGATTGGCGTAATTTTGCGCCAATCCTTTTTTATTTATTGTTTATTGATTGTTGACCCAAGGTGTGCTATGTAAGGGTCTGCTTTAAATGATGTGAATAATAGCGATGATCGGTGGGAAAATGACTGAAAAAAAAGCCAAAGAGACCAACAGCAGTGCAAAAACAAAGGACCAGGGATTTCAGATCGGTGACCTGGCCGTGTATCCTGCCCATGGTGTGGGGAAAATACAGGCCATTGAAAGTCGGGTGGTCAATGGGGAAAAACATGATTTTTATATCATGAAGGTCCTGGAAAACGGAATGGTAATCATGATTCCCACCAGCAATGTCGACTCCGTCGGTCTGCGCAACATCATTGACAAAAAAGAGATCCCCAAAGTCTACGAGGTCATGAAGTCACGAAAAGAAGGTCTACCGGACAATCAGACCTGGAACCGACGGTACCGGGAGTACATGGATAAAATCAAGACCGGTTCTCTTTACGACGTGGCCGAGGTCTTCAGAGATCTGTTTCTGCTCAAACTTACCAAAGACCTATCCTTTGGCGAGCGCAAGCTTTATGACACCGCCCAGGTACTGCTGGTCAGGGAATTGTCGACCGCCAAAAAAACGGATGAAGACGCCATTTTATCCGAACTGGAATCTTTATTTATTGCGGATAGCTCCGAAAATTAGCACAGCCCTGCAGCATGTCTGTCACTGGTGCCTTTACCATCATTGCCGGCGCAAGCGACCACAATCGGCGGCTCGATGCCGTTGTTGCCGCCTACCTGCCTGATTGCTCCCGCTCCCTGGCTGCCAATCTGATCGGCAAGCACAAAATTCTGGTTGATAATCAACCCAAAAAACCCGGGTACCGGGTAAAAGCCGGCGAACAGATCGTTGTTCGCATCCCACATCCCGAGCCGGTTGAATACAAACCCGAACCGATTCCGCT
>JAFDCJ010000379.1 GCA_019312835.1 Deltaproteobacteria bacterium | reverse complement strand
GCACTATATAAGCCTCGGCGCTTTGGGGTGTAAGGCTGATGGCCCGATTATAGTCTTTAATCGCGAGATCGTATTGCCTTAAATTTTTATAGGCCACACCGCGGCCGATAAATGTCCGGGCATTATGCGGGTCCAACTGGATAGCCCGATCGTAATCCTCGATGGCGCTTTGATACTGGCCCAGCTTCTTTTTCGTAACCCCACGATTGTGATAGGCCCTGGCGTTGTCCGGATCGATTGCAATTGCCCGGTCGTAGTCTTTAACGGCGTTTTGATAGCGGCCTAATTTTTTATACGCAACGCCGCGATTGACGTAGACATCTGCGTTTTCAGGATCAAGGCGGATGGCCTCGTCATAGTCTTTTATCGCCTGCTGGTAACGGCCTATATTTTTGTAGGTGATCCCTCTATAATTGTAAGCCCGGGCATTATCCGGCGCCAGCCGTATGGCCTGATTAAAATCCTCGATGGCACGGCGATACCTCCTCAACTTTCGGTAGAGGTTTCCCCGGTAATAATAACAGCCGGCATCATTGGCATTCAGTTGAATCGCCCTGGAAAAGTCGC
This sequence comes from Deltaproteobacteria bacterium, assembly GCA_019312835.1. Lineage (GTDB taxonomy): Bacteria > Desulfobacterota > Desulfobacteria > Desulfobacterales > JAFDCJ01 > JAFDCJ01. The sequence continues at coordinate 2,565 of JAFDCJ010000379.1, read as the reverse complement.
CAAGAGCGTTGTTGTACTGCCCCAGCTTCTTGTAGGCTGTTCCGCGTTTTTTGTAGAGTTCGGCATTATCGGGATCACCAAGGATGGCCCGGTCATAGTCTTCCAGGGTTTGTATGGGAGAGCCATGCTGTTTACCTGTCGTTTCAGCAAAAGCCACCGTTGCACAGAGAAGAAGTCCCAAAGCAAATATGCAAGTTTTAGAAAGAAGCTGCATTTTGTTCACCTCCCTGGCAGGAGTCTTTGTGTTGCAGCAACCAATACTTTTTCAATGTATGAAGCTCGTAAGTTGGCCGTTGGTTAAGGTTGAATATTTCATCAACCTTAACCAACCCTTGCAACCGAGACAAATTCAGCCAGATCTTCTGGGATTGAAAGTGTCCATTTCCCTTTTCGGATTTTGAGAATTTACACTCGCTGGTCTGCGCTATTTCACCTCATAGCTGAATTGGTCAAACAGCTTTTTGTCTCCTGCCAAAAATTTGGCCTTTATCGTATACATGCCTTTGTCGTTAAAATTCACATTGGCACCGTAGGCACCCTGCATGCCCATCGTCATCAGCTTTTGTTTGGCGCCGTCTGGGCCCTCTACCAGATAGCCCAATTTTGCCCCATCGACGGAGCGGCCCTGCGGGTCCTTGACGTAAACCATCAGATGATGGGTCTTGTCAGCATCTTTTGTGCCCTTCATGCCTTCCATCATTTTTGGATTTTTGCTTATATCGATCAGATGATATGCAAAACGGTAGCCCTCGATATCGGATTCATGGATCATGGCACCGACTTGTCCGGAATTGTCTGTTGTGGATCCTTGGTCATGTGAACCGGCCGCAAAGGACAGAGGGTCTCCACTGAAAAACAATAAAGTAAAAAAAATCAGAATTTTTTTCATTGCGATATCCTTTCTTTTAATTCGCTTTCATATTTGTTAATTTACTGCTTCCATTGATGAGTTTAAGCAGGTTTTCTCAGAAGCCGTTTCAAAGAGCCTCGACACTTTCCGCTGCTGTGCGAATTTTTACGAGACGGTTTACATTGGTGACGGTTATGATGCCGTCCCCCGGCTGTCCGGTGTTCGCCGCCTTCCGGATCAACTCGACCATCCGGGTCTCATCCCTGTCGAGACAAATTAATTCCACCTTCACCCTGCGGTTGACATAGCAGCCGAACTCTATGCTTAGTTTCGTCTGATCTGTTTCGCCATGAGCGCCGAGGGCCAATACATGATTCAGAGTCAGATGTGAAGCACCGGCTTCGGAAAGGGCCGCGTGAACTTTCGCCGCCCGTTCGACCCGGATATATGCCTTAATCTCCTTCATCGGTCACCTCCTCGATCTCAGCCGAAATGCGGGTTTCTTTGAGAAAAGTGCCCCTCAATTGCCACCGCTTCCAAATAAAGTAGACAGCCGGTATGATCACCAGCGTAAGAACTGCCGATGACACAAGGCCGCCCACCATGGGGGCTGCGATCCGTTTCATTACTTCCGAGCCTGTCTCGGTCCCCCACATCACGGGCAACAGGCCGATCAGTGTCGTTGCGACGGTCATGAGCTTCGGCCTCACCCTCTCGACAGCCCCCTCAATGATGGCTGCCTGAAGATCCTCATTTGAGTTCATCTTGCCTTGACGGCGCCGTTTCTCGAAGACATCGTCCAGGTAGACGAGCATGACGACACCGGTTTCCGCCGCAAGTCCGGCCAACGCAATGAAGCCCACCACAACCGCTACCGACAGATTGTATTTCAGTAGATAAAGGAGCCAGACCCCCCCGACAAGTGCGAAAGGAAGGCTCGCCATGACGATGGTCGCCTCGGTAAAATTGTGAAAATGAATGTATAGGAGAAGAAAAATCACCATCAAAGTTACCGGAACAATGATGTTAAGCGTCTTGCGGGCTTTTTCCATGTACTCGAACTGGCCTGACCACACAATGGAATATCCGGCCGGAAGATCGACCTCGCGGTCTACGACCTGTTTGGCCATTTTCACATAGGAGCCGATATCGACCCCTTTCAGGTCGACATAAATCCAGGCTGTCCGACGGGAGTTCTCACTTTTGATTCCGGCCGGCCCCTTGCGGATGGAAAAGTCGGCCAGTTGCATCAGGGGCACCTGGGCGCCCATGGGGGTGGCAACCAGAACGCGTTTGAGCCTGTCCAGATCATCACGCAATTCCCGGTTATAGCGCAGGCTGACCGGATACCGCTCCAGCCCCTCAACCGTGTAAGTGACGTTCTTGCCGCCGATGGCGGACATGATAACATCCTGCACTTCGCTCACCCGCAACCCATAGCGGGCAATCTGGTCGCGCCGAATCTTCAGGTTCAGATAGTTACCACCGGTGACGCGTTCCGCATAGGCTGAAAGAGTGCCCGGAATGTCCCGCACCACCGCCTCTATACGTGAACCCAGTTCTGAAAGGACATCCAGATCCGGTCCGGTGAGTTTGATGCCCACGGGCGTTTTGATGCCGGTGGAAAGCATGTCGATGCGCGTTTTTATCGGCATGGTCCAGGCGTTGGTTAGTCCCGGAAAGGGAATGGCCTGATCGAGGTCGTCAATGAGCTC
>JAFDCJ010000378.1 GCA_019312835.1 Deltaproteobacteria bacterium | reverse complement strand
CCTCGCGGCCCGGAATACAGGATCGCGTGGGCAACCCGACCTGAAGCAATGGCGTTGGTCAACGTACGGGTAATATGGACCTGCTCGATGACCTGATCAAAAGCTTGTGGACGGTACTTGCGTGCAAGAACGAGATAGGACATAACAGATTGCCTAAAATATAAAATGCCTAAATTGCCTAAAGTTAAGAATGGATAGCATCAATTCCCTACAAACTACATCAATTTTAGGCACTTTAGGCACTTTAGCTCACTTTAGGCATTTTTTGATGGCGGAGAGAGAGGGATTCGAACCCTCGGTGCCGCTTTTGGCAGCACACACGATTTCCAGTCGTGCTCCTTCAGCCAGCTCGGACATCTCTCCTTTGGTTTAGTCAAATAGTCAAATAGTCGATTAGAGAAATAGTTAAAAGAATTAAGATCTTAGATATAGCAGCCGGTTCCGATAGTCAATTGATTCCCATCCTTTTTGACTGTTTAACTAATTTTTCTAATCAACTATTTGACTAAGATGGCGGAGAGGACAGGATTCGAACCTGCGGAGGGCGTGAACCCCCAACGGTTTTCGAGACCGCCGCTTTCAACCACTCAGCCACCTCTCCAGATGAATAGTTTCAGGTAGGTCTGAATATACCTTTTAAGTTAGACTGTCAACGCTGTTCTGGTAGTTGCCGCGCAGCGTCGAAGGCTTATTTTAAGACTTGCCGGCGCTAAATGCAATGGAAAAATCCGGGTTACGGATTTTCCAATTTCGGATGGCGGATTGAAAAATCAACCGAAGCCATGGATTACGCTTGGTACACGTGGCGAGATGTGAGTTCCACGTTAAGGGACATCGAGCGATGCTGAGCAGTCAGGGGAAATAATCGATCGAAATCCTTTCAACAATTCGAAATCCGAAATCTCATTGCTAGGGTTCAAACATCCGTTGGACCTCATCGGTATAATCACCATTTTCTTCGTAAAGGATCAGCGGTGGTGCGATCTTGAGACCCGGATTCCCACCCTTTGTCCCTTCGACAAGCACCAACTTGGCCTCTGAACGGGCGTCGCTGTGGATGGTGCGAATATATTTCGGCTCAAGGCTATCCGCACGCATCTGGCAAAGGATATCCGCCGTGCGCTCAGCCGTATAAATTGTGACGAACCGTCCGGTGGTTTTCAGCATCCGCCGGGTGCTGGCAATCACATCCTGCAAGTTGGCCTTTAATTCATGCCGGGCAACTGCCCGCTGATGGTTTGGATTTATTCTTCCGGAATCCGGTCGGCGGTAAGGTGGGTTGCAGACAACCAGGTCCACCGGGCCAGCTGTCATGTCCGGCTTGAGCGTTTTCATATCAGCATCCAAAACCGTTATGCGATCGTGCAGCTGATTGTCCTTCACATTGGCCCTGGCCAGGCGGGCAAGTTCCGCCTGCACCTCGACCGCATATACCGTTAAGCCCGGATGGCGATAGGCCAGGATAAGGGAAATGATCCCGCAGCCGGCCCCGAGGTCGATGACGTTGTCCTCGGGCCGCGGAGCAGCCTGGCTGGCCAGTAAAATCGCATCGATGGAGAATCGATATCCCCCCCGGTTTTGCCTGACCTGAATCCGGCCATTGAAAAACGTATCGGTGGTATAGGTGGTCATTGCCCAGCTGAGATTTGTATATTGAGAATAGCGTACTTTTGGCTTTTCGCTCCGGCATTTTTATGTCCTGCCATTGTAAAACTGAATCGCCGAAGGCGGACCATCATGATTCATTTGTCATTCGACATTCGTCATTTTTAGAGCTTTCCGATCTTGAATTTTAGATCATCTATCAGGGCTTTTCCGAAAGCGTTGTTGAGTTTGGCGATCATCTCCTTTTTAAGAAACTGGAGCTGATGGACCCAGGTCGAGCTGGATACATGCACAATCAATATTTTACCTTTGAACGCCGCCGGTTTGGCATTCTGAGCAATTACCTCTCCGACGATCTCATCCCACACTTGCCAAACCTGCACCAATTCGCCGTCAGCGTCTTTTCGATATGTTTTTAAAACATCGGTTAGAATAGAACCGATATGCTCAAATTTTGCCTTTTGTTTTTTTGCTTTCATCTCAGCCAACTTATGGCAATGCATACTGGTCATGTCAAGGAAAAGAAATCATAGGGTTCCAAGGTTCAGGGTCAGGGGTTGAGGGTTTTGGTTTATAAACGAATATCGAATATCGAATTTTGAATCTAAAATGTCGAAGGAATGTATTCTGTCTATTTTAGAAAAAAGATGGAGCGCAGCAACTTCTCCCTTCGAAATTCTACTGTTCGATATTCTGCGGTTCTGCGGTTCCCCTTTAAACATCTTAACCCTGAGCCCTTTCTCTTTTTGCTTGACTTGAAACGTCGGGAAACTTATTGTTAGGTAACATTTTCACCCTGGTCCTGGACAGACGTCCGGAGCCTTCAACCCTATACAGGAAACTAATTATGAGTTGGGATTGGGACAAGCTGAAGCAACAGCAACAGAGCCGGGGCGGCGGCGCCCCCCCCCAGATGGATGAGATTCTGGACAGATTTAAAAAATTCAAGGTGCCCGGCGGCCCGCTGGTGATAGTGGTGATTGCCATCATCATGATCGCGGCGACCACCTTTTTCACCGTAAAACAAGATGAAGTCGGCATCGTCCAGCGGTTCGGCCGCTATGTCAGAACCAGCCAGCCCGGACTGAACTTCAAGCTGCCCATCGGCATCGAAAAGGTCACCAAGGTCAATGTGAAACAAATCCGGACGGAAGAGTTCGGTTTCACCTCGACCCGGACCGAAAGGTCGCGTTTTGCGGATAGCCGGTCACGCTTTCAATCCGGCAGCGAAAATATAAGTGTCGCGCTGATGCTCACCGGCGACCTGAATGTCGCGCTTGTGCCATGGATTGTGCAGTACCGCGTCAAGAACCCTTATGATTATCTATTCAGGGTTCGTGACGTTCGCCGCATCCTCATCGATATGTCCGAGGCCACAATGCGGCTGGTGGTCGGCGATCGAAGCATCAACGAGGTCATCAGCAAACGGGATGAAATCGCGGTTGAAGCCAAAGGCTTTCTGCAAAAAGAGCTGGACCAGGCCCAAACCGGCATTCACATTGTCACCATTGAAATGAAAAGAACCAATGTGCCCGACCCTGTGCAACCTTCGTTTAACGAGGTTAATCAGGCCACCCAGGAAAAAGAGCAAACGATCTATCAGGCCCGGGAGGACTATAACAAGGCCATCCCGGCCGCACGCGGCGAAGCGGAGCGGACCATCAAGGCGGCAGAGGGCTATGCTCTGAACCGGGTCAATCGCGCCAAGGGTGACGCCGCCAGGTTCACATCGATTTATCAGGAATATGTTAAAGCCAAGGATGTCACCAAGCGACGCATGTACCTTGAAACGATGCGCACGCTGTTTCCCAAACTGGGTCCGAAATACATTGTCGATGCGGAACAGAAAAACATCCTGCCGCTGTTAAACATGACGAATCAGAGTGGTACAGAAAAATGAAAATTAAAGGAATACTTGTTGTCTTGGTAATTGTAGTGGCTGTACTGGTATACAACGCGGCTTATACGATCGATGAAACCGAGCAGGTCATTATAACCCAATTCGGCCGAATTGTTGGAGAGCCGAAAAAAGATCCGGGGCTTAAGTTTAAAATTCCCTTCATCCAGAAGGCCAATTTTTTCCCGAAAAACCTGCTGGATTGGGACGGTGATCCGGGTCAGATTCCGACCCTGGACAAGACATTTATATGGGTTGATACGTTTGCCAGGTGGAAAATCACAGATCCGATAAAATTCTTTCAAACCGTCAACAACCGGTTCAATGCCATCGGCAAACTCAACGATATTATTGACCCGGCCGTTAGAAATTTTATCACCTCCAATCAATTAATCGAAACCGTTCGCAAATCCGACCGCACCCTTGATCGCAGCGAGTTCGGCGGAGAAGACTCCGATAGGAATTATTATACGGTTACCACCGGCCGCGAAAAAATCACCCAGGGCATATTAACCCAGGCCCAGCCCAAACTTACCCCCTTCGGCATCGAGCTGGTGGATGTCAAAATAAAACGGATCAATTATGTCGAACAGGTTAGAAAATCGGTATACGGTCGGATGATCGCCGAACGTAAGCAAATCGCCGAAAAATTCCGTTCCGAGGGCCAGGGCGAGGCCCAGAAAATACGGGGGCAGAAAGAAAGAGACCTGCAGGAAATACAGTCGGAGGCCTATCGCACGGCCCAGGAAATCAAAGGAAAAGCGGATGCCCAGGCAACGATCATCTATGCCGAAGCCTACGGCGTCGATCCCGAGTTTTATTCTTTCGTTCAGACCCTTGAGGTTTACAACGAGTCATTGGGAGAGAAAAATACGTTGATCCTATCGACCGATTCGGAATTTCTAAAATTCCTTAAAGAATATCCGGAATAAGAGAAATTGTCGAAGCCCATTAAAAAAGCACCGGACTGAAAAGCGCCGGTGCTTTTATTTTTTCCCAGAAAAGATTGCCGGTATCATTATTTACCTTTCCTTCTCTGATGTCGTGTCTTGGCTAAAAGCTTGCGGTGTTTGTGCTTTCTCATTTTTTTTCTGCGTTTTTTAACAACACTGCCCAACTCATCACCTCCTTTCGCTTAATGGTAAAATCAACGATTCAACCTAAATTAATAAACCGACCTTCTAACACACCCATGCCATCTGTGTCCACCTTTTTTTTAGAGAAAATGTGATATGGAACAATGCCGGGGTCTGTGTTATAGTTAGTCAATTGGCAGAATCCGAACAAATGGAAAAAGACTAAGTCACTTCAACATCGATGTCAAACAGCAGGCTGAGCCTGGTCACTTTTCGCTAAAGGGCGCCCATGGATAACAATCTTATTCTGAACAGCATCGGCATCGGCGGAGCCATCTTCGTCGCCTTGATCCTGTTCTGGTTTATCAGCATGTATTTAAAAAAACGGTGGGCTTCACATCACTCGGCCCAGGGCTATACGCCGTCAACTAAATTCTCCTGGGAAGAAAAACGTGCCCATCCGCGTGTGGCAATCTCCTGGCAGGCATCCATCACGGCAGCCAGCCAAACCGACGACGTGCAGTTAAAGGATATCAGCCTTGGCGGCGCTTTTGTTGTCTGCACCGATCCCCTGGCCTTAAATGACAGGTTCAAGATCAGTGTTCGTATTCCGGACCAGGAACCACTCGACCTCAATGCCGAAGTCGTATGGTCGAATAAAAATATGCCCGCTGAGAGGGTTGTCAATCGAGGAATGGGTATTAGATTTATCCAAAACACAGAAAAAGACCGCCAACGGTTAGAAAAAGCCCTTGCAACCGTTATAGAAGGCAACCAGCGCCAACGGTCGTAATTGCCTTCATATGGCAATCGGCAATTGTCATCAACGACTAGCAGAACCCTGCGCTTTCGGCCGAAAATAGAGAAAAAATGCAAGACCGCAACTGCTTCGGTTCTTCTCAGATAGAAATCATCAACCAGGCTGTGGCCATGGCTGAGGAACTTGTCAGCAACGATTATAAGATGTCGGCAAGTCAATGGCTCGGTCCCCGCTACGACGTCAAAACGCTGGCAGAGCTGAAGCCGGAGGAAATAATTGACGGCCCTTTTGCACAGATAATCCGCTACAAGGGACAGCGCAAAAACACATCGCTGGGTTCGTCAACCTATGATTTTTATAAAATCTGCCTGCAAGACCATACGATTCAATCAACTCTGGATGCTACCCGGGAAATCGAGCTCTTTCCATTTGCGCTGTATATCATCACCCATGAACTAATTCACATTGTTCGTTTCAGCCAATTTCTGCAAAACTTCGAGGCATCCCCCGAAGAGCGCATGGAGGAGGAAAAGCGGGTCCACTTGAAAACCCATGAGATTCTCAAATCCGTCCAACTCGAAGGTCTGTCCAGTGTCCTGGCGTTTTATAACGACTGGCGAGTCCCCTATGAAGATTTGCGCACTCCCTGATACAAGTTGATTCTTGACAAAGGCATCTGGTTATCTATATTATGGTTGATTGCATCAGACGCAGGAAGCTAATGAAAAGTGGAGGTTGAATTAGATGCCGATTTACGAATATGAATGCACCAAATGTGGACAGATTGAAGAGGTGCTGCAAAATTTTTCAGACAAGCCGCTGACCAAATGCCGGAGTTGCGCCGGCAAACTTCACAAACTCATTTCCCAGAGCACGTTTCACCTTAAAGGTACCGGCTGGTATGTCACCGACTATGCCAATAAATCCACAAATGCATCCAAGCCGTCATCTAAAAATCGCAAAAGCAAATCTGCTGATACCGCATCATCGGACACCGGCTCACAAAACGAAAAAAAATCCAGTACTAATTCCACCTAACATACGGAAAGGTGCCGATTTCCTTTCGTTTTAACTGGAAATCTTGTGGCCGGTGGGGATGCCCCGCCCCATTATCCGCCGTTGGGAGCAAATCCTTAATTTTTTTTTTAAATTTCGGGCCATATCTCTTTACAAATGGAAAAGTATGATTACTTTTTCAGTCAAAATCACCCGAAAAACATTTCCTAACATTTTAATATCATAAGAATTTTTACAAGATACCAAACATCGAAGGGGGGTGTGGAACGCGAGCCGTCATTTGAGGCGGCGAACTGTGTGAACTGCGACATTTTTTGAGGATAGCAACAGTTGAGGAAACAATATTTTGCTAATGTAAAAGGAGATTGGATACCATGAAATTGAGACCATTACAGGATCGAATTTTAGTTCAACGTGTCGAAGAGGAAACAACCACCAAAGGTGGTATCATCATTCCGGACACAGCCAAGGAAAAGCCCGCCGAGGGCAAAGTGATTGCAGTCGGCAATGGCAAAGTCGGTGATGACGGTAAAAGAATCGCTTTAGAAGTTAAAAAAGGCGATCGGATCCTTTTCGGCAAATATTCCGGTACGGAAGTAAAGATTAGTGGTGAAGAGTATTTGATCATGCGCGAAGAAGATGTGCTTGGTATAATCGACTAAAAAAAGATGGAGGAAAAATCAAGATGGCTAAACTGATTAAGTATGATATGAAAGCCCGTGAATCAATGCTGAACGGGGTCAGAACGCTTGCGGACGCGGTTGTTGTCACCTTAGGCCCCAAAGGCAGAAACGTGGTGTTGGATAAATCCTGGGGCGCTCCGACCGTCACCAAAGACGGCGTGACGGTTGCCAAAGAAATTGAGCTCGAAGACAAGTTTGAAAATATGGGTGCCCAGATGGTCAAAGAAGTCGCCAGCAAAACCAGCGATATGGCCGGTGACGGTACCACCACAGCCACCGTCCTGGCACGGGCCATTTATGAAGAGGGACAAAAGCTCGTTGCCGCCGGTAACAATCCCATGGCAATTAAACGCGGCATCGATGCCGCTATCGAAGTGACGGTTAAGGAGCTTCAAAACTTGAGCAAGGCCACCAAAGATCAACGGGAAATCGCCCAGGTCGGCACCATCTCAGCCAATAATGACGAGACCATCGGCAATATCATTGCCGAGGCCATGAGCAAAGTCGGTAAAGAAGGCGTTATCACCGTAGAAGAGGCCAAAGCCATGGACACCACCTTAGAGGTGGTGGAAGGTATGCAGTTTGATCGCGGTTATCTGTCACCTTATTTTGTCACCGACCCAGAAAAAATGGTAGCCTCCCTGGAAAATCCCTACATTCTGATCAACGAGAAAAAGATCAGCAACATGAAGGATCTTCTCCCGGTTCTGGAGCAGGTCGCCAAAATGGGTAAACCGCTTATGATCATCGCCGAGGACGTGGACGGTGAAGCCCTGGCAACCCTGGTGGTGAATAAGCTCAGAGGAACCCTGCAAGTAGCCGCGGTGAAGGCACCCGGTTTTGGCGATCGCAGAAAGGCCATGCTGGAAGACATCGCCATTTTGACCGGTGGCCAGGTAGTTTCCGAAGACCTCGGCATCAAACTGGAAAACCTGACCGTTCAGGATCTGGGAACTGCCAAACGTATCACCATCGACAAAGACAACACAACGGTGGTTGATGGTGCCGGATCGCGCTCAGCCCTCGAAGGGCGGGTTAAACAGATTCGGGCCCAGATTGAAGAAAGCACCTCTGATTACGACCGCGAAAAATTGCAGGAACGCCTTGCCAAACTGATCGGGGGCGTCGCCGTCATCAATGTCGGCGCTGCCACCGAAACGGAAATGAAGGAGAAAAAAGCCAGAGTTGAAGACGCCCTGAACGCAACCCGGGCGGCAGTTGAGGAGGGTATCGTTCCCGGTGGCGGCGTGGCCCTGGTGCGTTGCCTGGATGCGCTTGGCAAAATGAGAATCAAAGCCGACCAGAAACTCGGTGTAAAGGTCATCATGCGCGCCATTGAAGAGCCGCTGCGCCAGATCGCCAACAACGCGGGGCTGGAAGGTTCCGTCGTTATCGATAAGGTTAAAGCAGGCAAAGATGCCTTTGGCTACAACGCGGCCTCAGACACCTATGAAGACCTGCTGAAAGCCGGTGTTATCGATCCCACCAAAGTGGTCCGTCTGGCCCTGCAAAATGCAGGCAGCGTGGCATCTTTGATGCTGACCACCCAGGCCATGGTAACCGAGAAACCGGAAGAGAAATCGGACGCGATGCCCGGCGGTGCTCCCGGCATGGGCGGCATGGGCGGCGGAATGGGAGGCATGGGCGGCATGATGTAAACGCAACCCATAACCCATCGAATCGCACAGAAAGAAGCCCTCTGCGGTACGTTATGTACCGCTCAGGGCTTTTCTGCTTTAAGGGTTCTGGGTTGGCATATGCCTGGGCGTTCTGAAGATCTAACCCTGAACCCTGAACCCTTGAACCTTTGAACCTACAAATTTTCCAGCCTTCGAAAAATTTGACAATTGGTCGATAATCATATAATCTTATTACAGATATCTCACTTTTACCAATGACAAAAAAGCGTATAAAATTTTCGGAGCATTAGATGAAGCATCGACAGAAATCCAACCTGACAATCACTTTGTTTCTTTTTATCTCCCTCATAGCGATTCCGTTGTCCGTGGCAGCCGCCGAAGGCGAGAAAACCGTAGAATACGAAACCGGATTCTACTATACCGTCCAAAAAGGGGATACCCTTTGGGACCTGTCCCAAAAGTTCTCTGACACCCCCTGGCAATGGCCGGAATTATGGAAGGAGAACAAGGACATCGCCAATCCCCACCGCATTTATCCCGGAGAGCGTATCCGCCTGTATCGGCGCCGGGGCGCCCAGGGTTATGGGGAGGGGGAAGATGCTGATCAGCAGAAGTCGTCCGAGGACACCCTCAGGCTGACCCGAATGATCGACTTTCAGTATGCTGCCATCGAGAGGGTCGGGTTCATCCGCAAAAAGCCTGTGGTTTCCCAGGGCACGATATTTAAGGTTGAAGGGCAAATGACGTTGATCAGCACGGGTGATTTGGTTTATATCCGACCGGCAAAAGATGCAACCCTTAATCCCGGGGACACGTTTACCATCTATCGAACCCTAAACCCGATCCAGGACCGCAAAACAAATAAATATATCGGCATCCAGCACTATCTGGCCGGCGTGGTGGAGATCACGATCAAACGGCCCGAATTCGTTCTGGGCCGTATTGTGGCTGCCTACCGGCCCATTAAGGTCGGAGACCTTTTAATGCCCTATCAAGATCGCCTGCCGCGGTTTAAAGTGCATGAAAGCCCGGAAGGCCTCCGGGGCCAAATTATCGTTTCAGAAGAGCATTCGTCCATGTTTGGGGAAAGCACAATTGCCTTCATCGACAAGGGGGAGCAGGAAGGGGTTATGCCTGGACAGCTTTACTGGATCTACAAACAGGAGCAATATCGTATCAATCCGGATGATAGCGCAGATGTTACCCTCACCCCGGTTATTCTGGGTGAATTGATGGTGATCCACACTGAAGCGACCACTGCTACGGTGATGATTACCGATTCACGCCTGCCCATCCATGCGGGCGCCCAGATTGCCTCACCATTTAAGTTAGACTGATTATAGCGGTTGTCATTGCCATGTTCGGTTGGGCCGATTTGTAAACTGGCTGGAATGCCATATGCAGCGGCATGAACTTGCTGGTAAGATGACAACCGCTATGTTTTGGATCCAACTCCGCTTAACCGATTAACCAACATCGAATAACAGATAGCTTCCACCGCTGCTGCACCTTGACGCCCACAACCCGGCCGTCGACCAGTTTCAGTCCATGAACCACAACCGTTTGCCCGATATCCAACTCTTCTAGGGAGATGGCTGCACCTTCGGTAGCGATCAGGCGTTATTGCGAATGGCGCCAAACTGCATGGGGGCCGCCGCCAGCATAGCCAGGGCCAATATCGCCATGGCAATCAAAATTTCAATTAACGAAAACCCGTTTTGATTGGATGCAAGCTCCGGGTTCAAAGAAGACGGCATGGATGTCCTCGTTTCACTGCAATTTCATGTACCCCAAACGGTTGATGGTGATCACCTCGCCGCTGCTTCTGTTTTTGACCGGTATGATTTGTTCGGCGGTCAATCCATCCGGCAGACCGCGACCGTTAAACCGGGTTCGATTATTGGCAAAGGTTAAATAAGCGAGATCAATTTCAACACCGGACGGCAGCTTCCTGTTCCGGTATACCTCTCGGCCGGCAGTCACACAGGTGTAATTCGTATCACCGTCTTCATTGAATATGGTGTAGCGATCCTGGCAAAATTGCACAGCTACCAGGGAGTTTTCCCGAATGGCCTTGATCTTGGCCATCTCGAGGTCGGCCATCAGATTCGTAACTGCCCCTCTGAGCCGGTGCCCTCTGAGCCATTTCAAATATGGGGGCAGCACCAGGGCCGCGATGATCACCATAATGGCCATGGATACGGCCAGTTCGAACGCAGTAAATCCAGAGTGTTTCCGCATGTTGTTCAGCTCCTATAAAAAGTCTGTCCACATATGTTACAAAACTTGTGCCAGTTTACCGGCTTGGGGGGAATCGGATGCCGCGATGTGCATCAAATAAATGATGAAGCCACGTATTCTATTGTATTAATATATAAAATTCATTAATCAGCCCGCACAGATGCCGGACCAAGACAGCGCGGATAAATTTTGTTTCACCGTATTTTCTATCGGCATCCGGTCACGCCCAGTTTAGGAAAAAATAGCCCAACCGTATTAATTCGTAAGGTTTTGAAGTTATTTAGAATAAAAGGGGTAGAATTGGTGGCGCAGCTTGACCGCCATCGGTTTCCGATCGGCAACCTTCATAAAAAGTAACGATTTGATATTCATCGGTG
>JAFDCJ010000377.1 GCA_019312835.1 Deltaproteobacteria bacterium | reverse complement strand
GGGTGATTCCGGTCATCGCCTCTCTTCTGATCAGCGGGGTTCCCCTGGCCCCGGTGATGTCGTTTTGGATTGCCTCGCCGTCCATGGATCCCGAGATCTTTTTTTTGAGTGTGGGGATGATCGGGTGGGATCTGGCGGTCTGGCGCCTGATCGCCACCCTTGTGTTAAGCTTTTCGGCCGGTTTGATCACTCAGGTGCTGGTGAATCGGGGCTGGCTGGGACGCCAGATTCTGCGTTCGCCTCATTATCATCCGGCACCCGGCTTGATTGGGTTGCTAAAAAATGGCCGGGCAAAATTCAGCAATTATATCCAAAAGGCACCTTTATCGAAATCAATCGTATCTGAGCCCGTCCCGATAGCGGCTTTTCAGACTCACTTGATGGCGATTGATGAGCCTTTACGTTCAGCCCATGCCGGGACCGGATCTCCCATGTGCACCTCCTGTGAATCGGATCCGCCGATCCCATCTGCTCCGTTGCAGAATCTGACAGTTGATACTGGCGCCGCTGCCACGCAAAGTTGCTGTAGCTCTATCCCACAGGAGTCCGATCCGGGTCGCAGTTCCGATACCTTTCGAATGCGATTGCTCAAAGAAACCACCGGTGCAACCTGGATGGTGGCAAAATTTATGGCCCTGGCGTTTTTGCTGGAAGGTTTGATTACACTGTATGTTCCGGAGGGTTGGATTGCGGGAATTCTGGGATCCGGCAACCCGTTGAACATTATAACGGCCGCCCTGCTGGGGGTACCGGCCTATACCACCAGCCTGAGCGCCCTGCAGATGATCAGCGGCTTGTTGACCCAGGGCATGAATCCGGCCGCCGCCCTGGCTTTTCTGGTTGCCGGTCCGGTCACCACTCTGCCGGCCATGGCAGCGGTATGGCCGCTGGTCGTGCGCCGGGTATTCATACTCTACGTTGCATTTGCCCTGGCGGGAGCCGTTTTGATTGGTTATGTTTATAGTTTCCTATCGGCGCTATCTTTATAGTGTTAAAGGCCAGAACAATGGCATTACTACCATGATAACAACTAGAATCACCAGTGTGAGCAATCCGCCGACTTTCAGGTAATCCGCAAAGCGATAACCGCCCGGGCCCATGACCAGGATGTTGGCCGGATGGGAAATCGGGGTCGTAAAACTGGCCGAGGCCGCCATGGCGATGGCCATCATCAGCCCGTTGGGAGACAGTCCCATATTGGCGCAGGTGTTCAGCACGATCGGTGCCATCAGGACCACCAGGGCGGCCGTGGGTACAAAGCAGGTGGCCAGAAAGGTCAGGGCCACCAGTCCGAGCATGATCGCATTGGGACCGTACGGGCCCACCAGCGCCACCACGGCTTCAGCAATCAGTTTGGCCGCCCCGGTCTGGTCCAGGGCCGTCCCCAGGGGCAGCATGCCGGCAATCAGAAACACCGCCTTCCATTCGATTTGGCGGTAGGCTTCATCCATGGTGAGACAGCCGCTTAAAACCATCAGAGCCGCCCCCACCACCGCTGCAATATATATCGGTACCCAGCCGATAATAACCGGCAGCAGGATACCGGCCATGATCAGAATGGAAAACTTCATCTTTTCCAGGCGCAGCGGTTCCTGGGCTGTTGCGGTCAGGACGATGAAATCAGGCTCACGTCCGAGCAACTCCAATTTGCTGCGCGGGCCGATCAAAAGCAGGGCATCGCCGAAACGCAGATCCACGTCCCGCAAATTGGAGCGATAGGCCTGGCCCCGCCGCCATAAAGCCAGAACGTTCAGCCCGAATTTTTCACGAAAATTTATTTGCCGCAGGGTCTTGCCCTCCAGTCTTGTCTGGGGTGACAGGATGGCCTCCAATATGCCGACATCCCCCGATACCAGTTTTTCGACATCGGTTGAGGCCCGACGCTCGATCTCCAGCTCTTCCAGTCCGCGCAGATTTTCAAAATCCCGCATACGCCCTTCGACCACCAGGCGATCCCCGGCGCGCAGAACTTCATCCGGCTCGGGCATGATGATGGGTTCGTCATTGCGCAGTATGCCGAGAACCCGGCTGCCCAGCGCGTCACCCAAACGGCTTTCTTTCAACGTTTTGTCGATCAGGGCCGAGTCCGGGGCGATCTGCATCACCATCAGCCTTTCATGCAAATGATAGACGTCGGTGAGTTCTGAGCGGTCAACGTAGCGAAACTGCTCAAAGCCGCTTTCATCTTCCAACTGCTTAAGCTGTTCTTCTGGACCGGCCACGAGCAGCAGGTCGCCGTGCTGCAGGGGCTCATCCTGCAGATTGGTGCGCTTGACGTAATCGTTCCGGCGAATGGCCAGCACATTCAGACCGTAACGGCTGCGAAAATTCAGTGAATTAAGGGTACTGCCGACCAAACGGGAATTGACCGGCAGCATTACTTCGCTGAGTTTGATTGCTCCCGAGTAGGGTCGCTCCAGGTCGATACCGCCCGCTTGCACTTCTAATTGGCGCCAGTTTTTCAGCTCGTTTAAGGCTTCAATCCGGCCCTCAACGGTTAAGCGGTCGCCGGGCATCAAGGTGTCGGTTGGTCCCGGGGTCAGAAACGTGCGATCGCCTCGGGTGATGCCGATGATATTCCAACCCAAAACCGAGCCCATTCGGATTTGAGCCAGGGTTTTGTTGGCCAGAATCGAGTTGCGGGGGACCCGAATATTAAACAGCCGTTCCTGCAAGTCATACTGGGTTTGCCAGTCGTTGGGTTTGCCGGTTGATGCTTCTTTGGCAACATCGCGCCGGGGCAGCAGGTGGCGGCCGAAAAGGATCATAAAGGCCACGCCGGCGAACATGATGATCAGGCCCACCGGTGTAAAATCAAAGAAGGTAAATGGCTCTAGCCCCGCATCGCGCAGGGCGTCGCTGACCAGGATGTTGGGCGGTGTGCCGATCTGGGTGGTCAGACCTCCCAGCAGGGATCCATAGGCCAGGGGCATCAACAGCCTCGAAGGCGGGCGCTGGGTGTGGCGGGCGATATCCATGACAACGGGCAGCATCAGGGCCGCAACCGCCACATTGTTCATGATGGCCGACATGACACCGGCGGTTACCATGATCACGATGATCATCCGCGATTCGCCGGTGCCGGCCAGCCGCAGGACGAACCGGCCGATGACGTTGGCAACGCCGGTCAGGGTCAGTCCGCCGCTGAGAATGAAAACCGCCCACACGGTAACGACGGCCGGATTGCTGAAACCCGACAGTGCCTGAACAGGGCTGACGAGCCCCGTCAAGGCCACGGCACCCAAAGCCAGCAGAGCGGTGACTTCCATCGGAATCCATTCGGTCACCAGAAACAGGACGGAAACAGCCAAAATAGAAAGCACCAGCACGATATCCGGGGTCACAATTATTGTTCCTTTCCACTTATGATCAATCGATCTCTTAACTTCCCACAATAAGCATTGAAGAATCAAGAGCAACCCCTCGTTAGATATATGAATTTTGAAACGGTACGGGTGGTTGGGAAGGAAAAGCACGCAACCGGCAGGTATGGTAGATTCGTCAAATAGTCAAATAGTTAAATAGTAGTGGGAGCAGAAAATATTCTGACCAACTATTCAACTATTTTTCTATTCAACCAGTTAACTAATCCGCTACCTCACAGCAAGGTTGGCGAATAACCAGAATAGTAAAAATACCACGGACATTGCCAGTAAAATATAAAGTTCCATCGTTGATTTCCTTCAAAGCAGGTTTCAGATTAATTGGATCTAGAGACAAACCAATGCCAGTATATAGGTGGTAAATGATACGGAAATGGTAAATATGTAAGCGCTGATATGTTCCATTTGGCTCCTTCTCCTGATATTGCGGTCGAAACCATTAATTTTGATATCAGACTCATTCCAAGAGCAAGAACCGGGCCATACGGATGATTAAATCAAAATGTCAATAAATATCATTAGATTATAAGCAGAGCGGGTCAACTCCCATGAAGCCGGGTGTCATGTTTTTTCTAAAAGGTGTGCTGTAAAGAATACAGCAGGCGCATTCGGTGTTTGTAATAGACAGGTCAGGAGGAGAGGGTCAGCAATTGGATGGGGATGATCTCGCCGGCAGTCAATTTCTCACGGTCTTCGGGGATGATGATCAGGGCTTCCTTGCGAGCCATGGATTGCAGCCCGCTGTTTAACCGTGCCGGGTAGACCCAGAGTTGATCTTCCCGGTTTTCAAGGCGGGCGTGAATAAAGTCGGTCCACTCTTTATGGCCGGTGACACCGGCGGCCAGACGGGCCGATGCAAAGGGAAACAGGGCCGGATCGTCCCCCGCCATTTTTCGCAGTGCGGGAATGGCCAGTTGAATAAACGCCATTTCGTTGGAGGTGGGTCCGCCGGGGAGAAAAAAAAACGGTTTGTTCTGTAAAAGGCCGAAACCGACCGGTTTGCCGGGTCCCATGCGTACGCGATGGTAGAGGCCCTGCCATTTTAAGCTTTCGAGCACATCCAAAATCAGATCCTTTTCACTGCCCCAGGCGCCGCCGCTGGTTACGCACAGGTCAACAACCGGCAACAGCTTGGTGATGGCTGCGGCGATATCCTCACTGTGATCTGGAATCAGTTCGGTTTTGTAATCCAATCCCAGCATCGATAGCCAGGAACAGATTGCCACCATATTACTGGCGTAAAGTTTTCCCTTCGGCAATGGTGTTCCGGGAGCGACCACTTCGTCACCGGTGGCGATAACCGCCACCCGTGGCAGGGAATATACTTTGACCGACGCGTGACCGGCGGCCGCCAGCAGACCGATAATGGCCGGTGTCAGCTTGGTACCCTTGCCGGCAACCGGTTCCTTGCGTCGAATATCTTTACCCCTTAACTGGATGTTGCGCCCGGATTCGGCGGTGTTGAAGGCGGCAATGGTATCATCCTGGCGCTGACAAAATTCCTCCGACAGCACAGCATCGGCACCTTGCGGCAGGGGTGCGCCGGTGGTGATGCGAACGGTTTGCCCTTGACTGATCTTCAACATGGGGGGCGTGCCGGCCGTCACGGCGCCGACGACCTGCAAGGTGACGGGATTATCCTTGCTGGCAGCCGCAAGGTCGGTGGATTGAACGGCATAGCCATCTTTGCGCGAACTGCTGATCGAGGGGCAGTCAACCAGGGAGATGACATTTTCGGCCAGAGTTCTGCGGGTCAACCGGCTTAACGGAAGGGTCTCGGTCAAGCCGCCATGGACAGTGTCCAGGGTAATATCCAGCGCTTCTTTGAAACCGATGAATGTCTTCATTTGCTGTAAAAGGGTTTGGATGGTCCCAATGAAATTCGCTTCGCTGATACTGCGTATATTCCATGGGATAAATTTAGATCGTTATGTTGGTTTAGGTGATGATGGTCTTCAACCAAAGCTTCTGGCCATTTAGTTTTTATGACCGCTTCTATTTGAAATCCCGGTGACAGGCCTTCATCCTCGCCCTCAGATCACGAATTTCGTGGTGCACCACTTCCAGCTGCTGGTTTGCCACCGCCCGCTTTAAATTTTCGAGATGATCCTGGTACTCGATCATGGCCTCCTGCCATTCGGGCTCTGCAAAACGGGCCATTTCATTGGAATCGCTGATGAACTCGTCCAAAATCGCTTCATCGGGATAACCGCCGCCGGCAACGGCTTTTTCCAGCAATTTGTACTGCCGGGCCATGCGCTTTTTCAATGTCTTGAAGCGGCCCTGCCAGCGGGTGACTTCCTCCCTGGCAGCCGGCTCATAGTCATCGAGCGTAGACCATCTCCATTTCAACTTGGTTTCAATACGCCCCTGTTTTTCCTTGTGCTTGACCGTGGCTTCGATTATTTCAGGGATAGACCATTGGCGGCCTTCAGCTGCAATGGTGCCGCTGCGAAGCTCGCCCGCAATTTTTTCAAGATAGTCGGCAAGCTCCAGCCGACTGAATTTCTTTTCGATTTTGCTTTTCATGGGTGTGCGCCAATCCCTTGAAATTTATAGACTGATTTCAGGGAGAAATTCTTTTCATCACGAAAACACGAAAATTAGAAATCACGAAATATTTAATTTTCATTTTTCGTGTTTTCTTCCTTTCGTGCTTTCGTGATTAATATGCTCTTATTGGTCAGGGTTCGATAATTCCGCTTGTCCCAAAATTTTAATTTTATCGCCACGGCGAATTTTACCCTCCTCTAAAACCCGGGCGAACACACCTTCACGCGGCATGATGCAGTCGCCGGCCTTGTAGTAAATGGCACATTTGTTGTGACATTCCTTGCCGATCTGGGTAATTTCCACCAGAACCGCTTCTCCCAGCCGGACAAGGGTGCCCACCGGCAGTGTTTTCCAGTCAATTCCCTCGGTGGCGATGTTCTCGGCGAAGTCGCCAAAGGTTACATCCAGGCCCTGTTCTTTGACGCTGTCGATGCTTTCGGATGACAGAAAGCTTACCTGCCGGTGCCATTTACCGGCATGGGCATCACCTTCCAGGCCGTGGTCTTTGGAGATGAAAGCCTCATCGACAGGTGTCTTGCGGGTGCCCTTTTTTTTGCTGATTGAGATGGAGACTATCTTCATTATCTTAATACCTCTTCAACTATAGACCAATGGAAAATCCCAAATAACAAGCACCAAACTACAAATAAATCCCAATTCCAAAATTTCAATGACCGAAACAAATCCGAGCAATTTCTGCTTCTCCAAAAAGTTTAGATCTTTGGAATTTGAAAATTGGATATTGTTTGTATTTTGTTATTTGGTGCTTGGAATTTTTTAATTTTAAAATTTATTGTTATTAGCTTTCCAGCATGATGGTTTTATATAAATCGTGGCCCTACATTGCTAAGTGCCGTTTCCGATCAGATAAAGCCCATAGGTTGCGCGCAAATTCGGTAAAAAGGAGATGGCTTTCCCATAGCGGTTTTCGGATTGGGTATTTATGGCAACTTCCTTTAAAATACTAAACCCCACTTCATGGATAAATTTTCTAAAATCCTTGATGGTAATTACCCGGATGTTGGGCGTGTTGTACCATTCGTAAGGCAGCTGCCGGGTAACGGGCGCGTAGCCGGACGACAACAGCTGCCAACGGCAGCTCCAGTGGCTGAAATTGGGAAAACTGACGATTCCCTTTTTCGCGATGCGCAGCATCGAGCGTATCATGGTATCGGGTTCGTAAACCTGCTGCAGGGTCTGGCTCAAAATCACATAGTCAAAGGTGTTATCGGGATAGTCCAGCACTTCCTCATTGATGTCACCCTGCAGAACCGACAGCCCCTCTTCAATACACTGGGCCACCCGGGATTCATTGCGTTCGATGCCGTTGCCGGTTACATTTTTGTGGGTGATCAAATATTTGAGCAACTCACCTTTTCCGCAGCCAAGATCGATGACCCGGGAGCCCGGCTCGATCCACGAAGCGATGATCTGCAGGTCAAACCGCATCTGATTATTTTTGGGATTTGTTGAAGACACGCTCTAAAAAACCTCTGATGACTGATGTTAACCGCTCATTGGGCAGCAAAAAGGCGTCATGGCCCCATTCGGCCTGGATTTCGCAAAAGCTCACGTCCAGGCCGTTTTTTTTCATAGCTTTAACCATGGCCCGGGATTGATAGGTCGGATAAAGCCAGTCGGATGTAAACGATACCACCAAAAAGGCAGCCGCCATTTTAGAAAATGCTTTAACCTCGGACCCGGCACCGTGCTGTTTTCCCAGATCATAGTAGTCGGCGGCTTTGGTGATGTAAAGAAAGGAGTTGGCATCAAAGCGCTCGACGAACTTCTTGCCCTGGTAGCGGAGATAACTTTCCACCTGAAAGTCGGCATCGAAATTAAATGAAAAATCGCTCTTGTCCTGCAGCCGGCGGCCGAACTTAAGACGCATGGATTCATCCGACAGGTACGTGATGTGGCCGATCATACGCGCCACGGCCAGACCCATATCGGGTTTGGGACCGTAGTAATATTCGCCGTTGTTCCAGTTGGGATCGGCCATGATGGACTGACGGGCCACCTCGTTAAAGGCGATTGCCAGAGCCGAGTGTTTGGTCGTGGTGGCCAGGGGAATGGCTGCAGAGACCATCTCCGGATACCGCGCGCACCATTCCAAGACCTGCATGCCCCCGATGGAACCCCCCACAACGGCCAGCAATTTGGTAATTCCGAGATGGTCGATCAGCGCCTTCTGGGCTTCGATCATGTCTCCGATGGTGACCACCGGAAAATCCAACCCATAGGGCAGAACGGTCCTGGGGTTGATGGTACACGGTCCGCTGGACCCCATGCAGCTGCCGATAATATTGGAACACACGACAAAGTATTTGTCGGTGTCGATTCCCTTGCCGGGTCCGACCATGTTGTCCCACCAGCCGGGTTTTTCGTCCTCCGGTGTGTAGTAACCGGCCACGTGGGAATCTCCGGATAGGGCATGCAGGATCAAAATGGCATTGCTGCGGTCTTCATTCAGCGTGCCGCAGGTCTCATAAGCCAGGCTGACAGGACCAAACCGCGCGCCACTTTCAAGCACCATTTCATCCGGGGATTCGGCAAAGGTGAACAGCTTCTTTTCGACAATTCCCACTGAAATTTTGTCTTTGTCATGTTCGATGTATTCGCTCATCTATGCCCATCAGTTCTTTATTGGAATTCACGATCTTTATTGGCTTGTTAATGTTCTAAGCTTGCATCTATTTAATGGAGTGTTGGAGTACTGGAGTATTGGAGTGTTGGTTTGTGGAACAGTACTCCATTACTCCAGTACTCCTGTTAGCGAGCAGCAACTAATATAATTTGCGCACCGATCATCATACTTTCGAAAACGCCTGTTCGAGATCCCCGATAATATCATCAATATGCTCCAGGCCCACCGACAGCCGGACCAGATCCGGGGTCAGGCCGCCGGCGCGTTGCTGCTCTTCACTTAATTGTGAATGGGTGGTGCTTGATGGATGAATCACCAGGCTTTTGGCGTCTCCCACATTGGCCAGGTGGGAGAAAAGCTGAAGGCTGTCGACGAATTTTCTGCCGGCCTCCAGCCCCCCTTTGATCCCGAAAACAACCATGGCGCCGTAGCCGTTGCGAAGATATCTGCTGGCCGCCGGGTAGGCCGGGTCATCTTCCAGCCCCGGATATCTCACCCAGGTAACCTTGGCATGGGTTTTCAGGAAGTGGGCCACGCGCATGGCGTTTTCGCAGTGGCGCTGTATCCGGAGCGGCAGGGTTTCCAGACCCTGTAAGAACATCCAGGCATTGTCGGGCGAAATGCAGGCCCCGAGATTGCGCAACGGCACCAGGCGCATTCTCATGATAAATGCGACCGGGTTGAGATCCCCCAGGTCATGGGCGTAGCGCAGGCCATGATAGCTGGGGTCCGGCTCATTGTAAAGTTTGAATTTGGGATCGGTCCAGTCAAATTTTCCGGAGTCAACCACAATTCCGCCGATGCCGGTGCCATGGCCCCCCATCCATTTGGTCAGCGAATTGACCACAATATCGGCGCCGTAATCGATACTTTGCAACAGGAAGGGCGTGGTAAAGGTGGCATCGACGATCAGCGGTAGGTGATGCTTTCTGGCAATTTCGGAGATGGCGCTGATGTCGGTGAAATCCAGCAGCGGGTTGCCGATGGTTTCAATGAAAACAGCCCGGGTTTTTTCTGTGATAGCGGATTCAAAGCTGCCGGGGTCACGGGCATCGGCGAACCGTGTCTGGATGCCGAACTGGGGCAGAATGCAGTCAAACATGGTATAGGTGCCGCCATAAAGATTGTTGGCCGAGACAATTTCATCACCTGCCGAGCAGATATTGATGATGGAGTAGTGAATGGCTGAGGTGCCCGACGACAGGGCCAGCGCCGCGGCCCCGCCCTCCAGGGCTGCGACCCGCTGCTCAAGAACGTCCTGGGTGGGATTCATGATGCGCGTATATATGTTTCCGAGCTCCTTTAGCCCAAAAAGATTGGCGGCATGCTCGGTGCTTTTAAAGACATAAGATGATGTACGGTGAACGGCAACGCCTCTGGCGGTCGTTGTGGGATCCGGTTCCTGGCCGGCGTGCAAACAAAGGGTTTCGAATTTGTAATCCTGGCTCATGATCTATCTCCTTTTTGTACCTGGGCTGCGTTGCTATATGCGCAGGTGTTCTCCTGTGATATTCCGACAAGCGTATACTAAATACTTCTAACAACGTTTATAAGCATGTCAACGACAAAGAAGATCTTTTTCTACCGCAGCAAATTATTGCTTGCCGATAATATCTGGAATTAAATAAAAGCGTACCTGAGTTATCTGATAATGCTTGCAGAATAAAACGGGGTGGGTACCAAATCGGGTGTAACCTGGGAGCTAACGGTCAAAGAGATGAGGATAAGCGGGTTTAGCGGTTCAAATTCTTTTCCCCCTCCTGTTTCCATTCTGCAAGAACCTGGTCTGTTGCGCCCGGCAGCGGCACATGCCGTCCGGCTCCTGCATGTCCATTTGCATAACCTCACATCCTTTCTGAAGAAGCTATCTCAAAATTCTATCCCAGCATAGCTGGATGACACATCAATTAAGATTTTCAAAGGGGTACCTTTTTGCGATGGCTTCTGATTTTAGTGGGGCGTAAGTACCACGATGTATTATGCCACGTCAAGCCTTTTTATTTGAAATGGGCGGTCTACTTTTGCGGTGTCGCATCCGACAGCATGTTGGAAAATACTTCGCAGGTCCGGCAAATCTGCATCTTTTCCTTCCAGCTTGCCTGTACTATACCTTGACAGGAGGTTCCGTTTATAAACCAGCAAAGATCACCGGCCTTGAACTCCCAGGCCGGGCATTGCTTCCGCTGGTTGGGGGGACATTTCTTGATTGACCAGCAGGGTCTGCGGTGCTTGCGGTTCTCATCCATTCGTGAGACCAGAAAATACATCTGCCGTTCCACATGGGATGGTATGGACCGCCAGGCCTGCTCATAACTGTGGATCGCCTTGATAGAGGTTCCGAGCAGTTGAGCCATTTGCTTTTGGGTTTTGTTCAGCTTCTTTCGCAGATGGATGAACTCTTTGCTGTCCATGGGGAATTCCGTAAGCCTGTTGATGAGGTGGTAAAACAGCGCAATTCCAAATTGCCACAATGTGGCATACATGTCAATGGAAAAGATCCCGCGAAAATTGATCGGTTAAACCGGGGGGTTAATCTGAGTTGAGGACCGAATTGAGCGAACCGCTTCTAAAGCCATCCAGATCCAGGGCTACGTAGATAAATCCCAGATCGTGAAATGTTTGGCGGATGTGTTGGTGGTGCTCCAGGATGGTGTCGAAGTCTTCGGAAGGAACTTCGATGCGCGCCGTATCGCCATGGTGGCGTACGCGCAGAACCCGCAATCCAAGATCGTAGAGAAAATCTTCAGCCTGTTCAACCTGATTTAGTTTTTCTCGGGTCACCTGCTGCCCATAGGCCAGTCGGCTTGCCATACAGGGCATCGCGGGTTTTTCAGCGATATCCAAGTGATAATAGGCGCAAATAGAACGGATCGTCTGCTTGGCAAACTGCAACTCGACATACGGGGCCTGAATTGAAGCCTCACGGGCCGCCTGTATGCCCGGGCGATAATCACCCAGATCATCCATGTTGACACCATAGCTGACCGGCCAGGGGTCTATGGCCGCGGCGCCCTGGAGTTGTTGGCGCAGCGCCTCGATCTTTTCAAACAGTGCTTTCTTGCAATGATAGCATCGATCGGAATGATTGGCCTGATAGCGGGGGTTATCCAATTCCCGGGTTCGAATGATTTGAAGCGGCATGCCGTGGGTCTGGGCAAAATTTTTAGCAAACCGGTACTCCCGGCGAGCCAGGGAAGGACTGTCCGCCAGAACGGCGACCATATTGTGCTTTAGCGCCCGGTGGGCGGCATAGGCCATCAGGGCGCTGTCCACCCCGCCGCTATAAGCTATAATGGCGTGCTTCTGTGCTTTAAAATAGGCTTCTAATTTTTCGGCCCCAACCCGGGGATCCATATCTGCCCTGATCTGGTTAACGGTCTTTTGCATTTTCTAAAATGATTTCTGATTAACATGACCAGTCGGAAGTCGTATGAAATTTCAACCCTCCCGGTGATGTCCGCAAAAAAGCTGGCTTACGAAATGGGCGCTCCAGGGGGAGGGTAGAAATCGGGTGGGCAATCAAAAAATACCCGTGAAAACATCACAGGTACGGCAGACTTTCATTTTTTCGTTCCAGGTGCGGTGAATTTCACCATCACATATGGTACCATTAATGAACCAGCAAAGGTTGCCGCTCTTGAATTCCCAGGCCGGGCACTGTTTTTTGCGCTCGGGGGAACAGTTTTTGACTTTCCAGCAAGGCTTGTTCCCGTTCAGGCTTTTTTGTTTGCGGGAGACCAAAAAGTATACCTGGCGCTCCACCGCCGGCGGAATCGTTCGCCATCCCTGCTCATAGCTGTGAATCGCTTTTAAGGATGTGCCCAGCAGCTGGGCCATCTCTTTTTGGGTTTTGTTTAAAGTGGTCCGAAAATTTTTGAATTCGTTTTGATCCATGAAGTTAACCTTTTATAAGATTCGATATCCGTATGCCAAGTCAAATAGTCATATTAGCTACATTGTGGTAGTAATGTCAATAGAAAAGATAGGTTCAGGGTTCAAAGTTCAAAGGTTCAGAGGCTGATCGTCAGATTTATCGCAATTGCTGTCAAGTCGGACTGCAGTTAACCCAGAACCCAGAACCCTTCTAATCCAGCATCCAGATGTCGTGGATATCATCTACCGTATAGCGGATCGTCCGGATTGCTTTGAGGATACGGGTATAGGTCATGGCTAATCCGATATTTTCCGACAGCACCAGCAGTGAGTCGACATCGCGGTCTGATATATCCCAGACCTCATGGTGATAAAGCCTCAGCGCGCCGATAACTTTGCCTGAAAAATTGATGGGGACCGAAACAATAGCCCCGATTCCCTCTTTGGCGGCATCCTGGGGGTATTGAAGCTTATTGGTATTGCTGACATCGCGGATCACGAACGGTTTTCCGTCAAAGGTATCGGCAATGCTTTTGTCTGATAATAGCGGCCCCTTATTAACATATTCAGGACTCAAGCCGAAGCTTGCCAGAACCTCCAGTTCATCTAACTCCACGTTCAGAGCGAAAATCGTACACCCTTTTATCTCAAGGGCCGCAACCAGCAATTGGGTTAAATGGTTGGCCATTATCTCCAGGTTATCAGATTGCGCTATAGCCCTAAAAACGACTTTAAAAAGATCAATGTCTATTTTTTCTTCAGCACTCATTGATTACCCTCCTGTATGTTTAGGAAACGATGCACACGGTAGTGTCTTTGAGCGTCATCAAGACCTTGTGCGAAACACTGCCGGAGAAAAATCGGGTGACCCGGGACGCTTTGCGGTTCAGGACGATGGCATCGAATTTAGTTTCATGGTTGAGACTGATAATCTCGCTGGCAATATCCTTTTTCCGGGGTCTGAAAATGGTTTGAATCCGGCATTTCGCCAGGTCCTTAGTGGCAAGGTTATCGATGATGGCCTTGAAATCATTTTCCCGCTGCATTACCTGCTGGGCAAGATAGCTCAAGCTGCTTTTTAATTTTCCGGTTACCACGCTGGGTTGGGTCTCAATTTCGGGTATGGGCGTGTAGGCATGAAAGAACGTGATCTCAACTCCATCGAGGTGTGCAAAGGTGGTGGTAACGAATTCAATTGCCTTTTGATCCAGTTGAGCAAAATTATAGGCAACCAATATTTTCTGAATGGCCATTTTGCCTCCCCCCTTTCGTATGATTAAGGTTTAATTAGAAGCTATCTCAAAAGGCCCACCGCAATGAGACGTGTCGCAGATGTCCTGCTCAAAACCGCAATATAAGCAGATGATACGTTGGATGATCTGAAGACGGGCTAGAAGCGATTTATCAGAAGTTACCGTGCATGTCGGCTGATTACGATTGCAAAAATCCAGCAAGGGCAGGAACCTGTTGCCGAGCGCAAGATCAGGCCATCCCGAACCTTAGCCGGGGCGGCCGTTTAGGCTGGTGCAAGTTTCAGCTTCTTCAGCCAAATTGCCACAAAGTGTCAATTTATGTCAATAAAAATCTTGATTGGTTGTTTTCAAAGGTCTTCCCCCGCCCATAGGGCGATAGAATCCAAGCCACCCGCTTTGCGGATGGTTGTTGACTCTGGCCGCGTGATCCGGGTATCATAGCATTTTCCCGATTACCCCATTTTGTTCTTGCCCCGGTTCAGGCGGCAAGGAAAGGATCAGGTATGACACGCCTTGAGAACCTGCCGGAACCCCAACGATCGCACATTGCCAAAACCGAGCTGCCCACCTTCGATACCCATCACTGGGCAACGGGACCCGCATTGAGCCGGCGGCGGATAGCCCTTATTTCCACCGCCGGGCTTCACCGTCGTGACGACATGCCGTTCACGTTTGAGCCCGGTGACAACTATCGCATTATTCCCGGCAGTACCGCTTCCGATGAATTGATCATGTCCCATGTTTCCACCAACTTTGACCGCAGCGGCTTTCAACAGGACTGGAATATCGTTTTTCCCCTGGACCGGCTCCATGAGCTTTGCGATGAGGGACTTATCGGCAGTGTCGCCGCGTTTCACTATTCCTTTATGGGTGCCATGGATCCGACGGATTTGGAGCCGTCCGCACGCAAGCTGGCCGGTTTGTTAAGAGATGATAAGGTTGACGGTGCCCTGCTGGTTCCGGTTTGACCGCTGTGTACGCGCGCCGTGGGCGGGCTGGCACACTACATTGAGCAGGAAGGCGTTGCGACCACGCAGATCAGTTTGATTCGATTGCATACCGAAACCATCCAACCCCCGCGGGCATTGTGGGTGCCGTTTGATCTCGGCCGTCCCCTGGGAGTGCCCAATGATGCCGGTTTTCAGAAACGGGTGCTGGTATCGGTATTGGAACTTTTCGAAGAATCCGCCGGCCCGGTCCTCAAAGATTTTCCGGAGGATGCACCGGTTACCGGTAAGCAAGATGCGGTCTGGACCTGCCCGGTTAATCTGGCCCGCAAAAAGACAGACCTGGATGATGCGGATGCACTGCGGGCTGCTTTCAAAAAGGAAACGGTGGAACTGCGCGCATGGTATGATCTGGCACTTAGAAAGAACCGGCGCACCACGATGGGCGTCAGCGGTCTTGACATCAATCAAATTGTCGCATTCATCGGGGCGTTTATCGACGGCGTCCCGGTCAATCCCAGGCAGGACCTAAGCCTGGCCTACACCCTTAATTTTGCCGTGGATGATCTCAAGGCCTTTTATTACGAAGCGGTTGCCACCCGGCCCGGCAGCACCCCGCCGGGGGCCGCTGAGCTGGACGACTGGTTCTGGGGCCAGACCGTCGCCGCCAAAGTGCTATTGGCGGTTAAAGACCGGTGCTTGCAAAAAGATGATAAAATGATGCAGCTGCTTGGCAAGCTGCTGCTTGTCCCCATGTCACAAGTTAGCTCAGAAGACAGAGGACAGAAGACAGAGGACAGAAGTTCCTGATGCTGTTCAATGGCGGCGGGTTCGCGCAGGCGGGTGGTATCGATTGATTGATAATCGATGAAATCGCAAATGGCACAGGGCTGAAGGCGTAAGGCTCAGGGCCCCCATTAATGGCCTTACGCCCTGCACCCTGCGCCTTGAGCCCTTCCATCCAGAATTCAGTAGCAGTTACCAGAAATGTCTCCCCATACCGATTTTTGACAGTTTGTAGAAAAAATTCCAGGAGGTGAATTTGAGAATACGGTTACAACTATATAGAATCATTGAGTTAACTGCTATCAGTCGCAAACTGGCGTGGTTCTTGCTTATTTTAGTATGGTCGCCTTAATGCCGATATCCTTTGTTAATGGATTAAACGCAGCCATTGGACGTAAGCTGCAAATTTGAAAAACCTTCTATCAACATTGGGTTGATCATGAAATTATACGCCAAACCGTTGTTACCGATTGTGATTCTGACTGCCATTTTTTCGGCCGGCGTAGTGCTTTCAGATGCCCGGGCAGACGCCGACCCCTTTCCGGTGCCCGCTGTCATTGAACCGAATGTTTCCTTCTGGACCAAAATTTATACCGAATACAGTTCCAATCACGGCGTTTTGCATGACAGCCGCCAACTCAACCGTATTTACGGTGTCATCGAATTGGTGGATCCCGATCGTCACGGGGGCCGCAAGACCAATCAGAAGCGCATCAAGAAAGCCAAAAAAAAATACAAGGCGATCCTGGCAAAACTGATGCAGGGCGAAACTCCCGTGGGACCGGTGGAGCAGAAAGTAGCCGGGTTGTTCGGTCCGGATACCAGGCCGGCTGAATTCAAGGTGGCCATGCGCAACATTCGCTGCCAGACCGGCCAAAAAGATCGTTTCCGCGCCGGTGTCATTCGCTCCGGTGCCTATATTGATCAAATCAAAAGAATATTCCAAAGCTACGGCCTGCCGGAGGATCTATCCTACCTGCCGCATGTCGAGTCCTCCTTTAACCCCAAAGCCTACAGCAAATTTGGTGCGGCAGGCATGTGGCAGTTTACCCGCTCTACCGGTAAGCATTATATGAAAGTCGGCTACACCATTGATGAAAGGCGCGACCCGCTTATTTCATCGTATGCCGCGGCCAAACTGCTGCGGCATAACCACCGCAAATTGAATAGCTGGCCGCTGGCGGTAACCGCCTATAATCACGGTGTTTCCGGCATGTTGCGGGCGCAACGTAAAAAGGGCACCTATGAGCGCATTTTTGCCGAATACCGCAGCCGAATATTCAAATTCGCCTCCCGCAATTTTTATTCCGAGTTTCTGGCCGCCCGGGAGGCGGCTAAAAATTACCGCCACTATTTTGGTGACCTCAAATTGGACAGTCCCGTAAAAAGCCGGGAGGTGGTGCTGAAAGGGTACGTTTCATTGCCCCAGCTGGTGCGGCACCTGAACCTTAAAATGGCGGAGCTGCGCAAACTCAATCCCGCATTGCGGCACCCGGTTTATCGCGGCCAGAAGTACGTGCCCAGGGGATACCGATTAAGGCTGCCATTCTGCAATGATGAAGAATGGGCGGCCCTGGTTGCCCAGATTGATGAAAAATTTTACAAGCACTACCAGAAGAAAAGCCGGATCTACACGGTCCAGCGGGGTGACACGGCCGGGGAAATTGCCAGAATCCACGGTGTAAAACTGGCCGATCTGATGGCGGCCAATAATTTAAATTCCCGGGCGACCATCTACATCAACCAGAACTTAAGAATTCCGCTGCCGGATGAGACAGCCATCCTAATTGCCAAACAGCAAAGCAAAAAGTCGCCGCCGGTCAACAAGGCAGTTGTGGCACCCCCAAATCAGGCCGCCTCAATTCCTCCCCAGCCGGAAAAACCAGACACCCCTCTGATTATCGCCAGTCAATCAACTGATCGGATCTCCGACGGAAGCGGTGAGAACTACAGGGTGGTTGAAGCTAAACATCCGCTTGAACCGGAGGGTGTCAAGGCGGCTGCTAATGCCCGGCAAGATGAGCCAGAAGAATCTCCAGCGAGCCTGGCGGACAACAACCTTTTTGTAGAAAATCCAATGGTCGCGGATCTGCCAGCCCCACAGGAAGGGACGCAACCGCCGAGCGCAACCACCGAGCTTGAATCGGATGATGCTGAAGGGACCGGGGCAAGCGAAGCCTCTCACTCGGTGGTTTCACGCAAAGTGGACGAAAGCGCCCTGGCCCGGTTGACGAATAATCAGCAATCAAGGGATATTAAGGCGGAAGCGGTGTCCGAGCCGAAATCTCTGGCAATGGCCCATGAATACAGCGAACCGGCGGTAGCGCGGGATATGGAAACCCGGCCGGCAATCCCTGTTACCGAAAGCCCCCAGAGTCACCCTGAAGTCGTCTTAGAGAATCTTGTCGTCCAGAAAGCCTGGAATAAAAACGGCAAAAAGGTGGGTATCATACGGGTGGAAGTAGAGGAAACTCTGGGACACTACGCCGAATGGTTGAATGTTGCGGCCTGGGAAATCCGGCGCCTGAACGGATTTCGTTACGGGCGAACGCTGCATCTGAACCAGAAGATTAAAATACCGCTGCACCGGGTTACCGCAGAAGCGTTTGTAGAAAAACGCTTTGAATACCACCAGGAGCTGGCTGAAGATTTCTTTGCCTCCTATCGTGTTGAGAAAGTCCGCACCTATTCCATCAAACGGGGCGACAATATCTGGACCCTCTCCCGCCAGGAATTTGAAGTCCCGTTGTGGCTGATCAAAAGATACAATGTCGGCGTGGACTTTAATGCGCTGGTTCCAGCCCAAAAGCTCATCATACCCATAATAGAAAAAAACGTGTAACTGGCTTCAAAACCATCATCTCTCACCTTATAGCGGCGTTACAATCCGGTTCAAAATGCTCACGTACTGGCGTGTACGCTCCGCTTTTGAACCGGATTGTGCCTTGCTCTAAGGCGAGATCTAATAGTTTTGAAGCCAGTTACAACATTATCGATAATGCACCTTCGGAAGCTTCGGATTGAAGAGTTTCCAGGCAATTAGAAGTTGTCTTAAAAATAGTAGATAACGTTCAAGGGCAAGGCGTCGATCTGTTTTAAAAGCGGAGCGTACACGTCAGTACGTGAGCATTTTAAAACAGATCGCAACGCAGCCATTGAGCGTTAGATGCATTTTTAAGACAACTTCTAGATGGGTGGTGCGATTGTCACCAACAACCTCAAATCGGTTTTAGCCCGCAGGCCGTGGGGTTCGGCGATTTCGCTGATGGCAACATCCCCGGCCTTGGCCGGTATGGCGGCGTTGTCCTTTC
>JAFDCJ010000376.1 GCA_019312835.1 Deltaproteobacteria bacterium | reverse complement strand
TGGTAGGCGGTACTGGATTTGAACCAGTGACTTCTACCGTGTGAGGGTAGCACTCTCCCGCTGAGTTAACCGCCCGTATCGCTATGGTGTTCCTATAAATAGTGGGTCTTTGAAATTAAATCAAGAGCTTTTTTCGATCGGTTGATCCGGGTCGTCGGCATCAGTTTCCGGTTCGCGGTCGTTTTCGGCTGTGCGCAGGGTATCCCGCGCTGGTTCATCTTCCGCAGGCCCGGTTCCGGGTGATTCCGTTTCCTCGATCCGCTCGCCGGCGGCTTCGATGCCGCCGGAGCTCTCCAGCAGGGTTTCCGATGTGGCCGCCGTATCCAGCATAGGGGTGGTCGTGCGTTCGTTGGCGGCCGCCCCGAGTTCTTCAATTTCCTTGGGTGTCGGCAGATCTCTGAGGCTTTTTAAGTCAAAAATTTCTAAAAAACGCTTGGTTGTCGCGTATATCAGCGGCCGGCCGGCGATTTCCTTGCGGCCCAGGACCCGGATCAGTTTGCGCTCCAGGAGCACGCGCAACACCCCACCGCAATCCACCCCCCGGATATGTTCGATGTCACTGCGAATGATGGGCTGTTTGTATGCGATGATAACCAGGGTTTCCAGTGCCGGCTTGCTCAGCCGCAGGGGCTTGGGCTGGATCAGTTTTTTAATCCATTCGGTGTATTCGGGGCGGGTGCGGATTTGATATCCGCCGGCCACCTCGTCCAGATAAAATCCGCCCTGGCGTTCCTCGTACTCTGCCGCCAAATCAGCGGCGGCCGACCGTATCTCGGCCGTTTCTGCCTGGCTGAGAATCGATTTGATCCGATCAACCGTCAGCGGTTCTTCTGCTACAAACAGCAGGCTTTCGATGATATGCTTTATATTTTCCATAAGCGAAAGTGTCTAAAATGCCCTGAGCTGCCTTAAATGCCCAAAATAAATGCAGGCGGCAACCATTCCCGCGATCTTAACGCTCCAGACCTCTAAAGATAAAAAATCCGTATCACGCCCGTGTGAACATGCTGCACGATCCTTATCAGCGTGAGCTTGACCATTTCAAGCACGGCCAGGAAGGTGACGATGATTTCGTGCCTGTTCGGGCTGTCGGAGAATAATTCACTAAACGTTATCGACTGTTTGGCTTCCAGGATATCGATAATCTGAGAAATGCGGTCTTTGACCGATATTTCATCGGCGGTCATTTCGACCCGGTGGTCATCGGGTATTTTCTCAAGTATTTTCTGAAAGGCGTCGATCAGTTCGAACAGACCAACCTTAATAAACTCATCATCCGATCCCGCCAGGAATTCACCGCGGTCGGGTCTGCGGATGAAGGTCTTTTCGCCCAGCAGATTGCGCTCAATCAACTGATCGGCGGCCGATTTCATCTGGAGGTATTCCACCAAGGGTCGGGTGATCTCCTGCAGGACGTCGTCTTCCTCCTCTTCGTCATCATGGAAGGGCAGCAACATCCGTGATTTGAGCTGGGTGAGGGTGGAGGCCATCAGAAGAAAATCTCCGGCATAATCGATATTCATGGCTTTCATCCACTCGAGGTACTGCAGATATTGTTCGGTGATCAGCGCGATGGGGATGTCATATATATCCAGTTCATTTTTGCGGATCAGATGCACCAGCAGGTCCATGGGACCTTCAAAGATATCGTCCAGCCTAACGCGGTAAAGGGGTTGTTGCATAACGATCTTGTCTTACTTTAAATTCAATGTTGGGGTTCGATCAAATCCGTAGGTTGTTATCGTAAAATTCCAAATAACAATTCTCAAATAACAAACAAATCCCAATGACCGAAATCACAAATTCAAAACCAAAAAATGGGACGCTGAATATGCTGATTACTCAGTTTCGGTCATTGAATTTTCGAATTTTGAATTTATTTGCAATTTTATAATGAACCGCTCCGAAACATAATCCTGGATGCTTGGCGCATCGATTTTAAATCTTAATGGCTTCCCTGACTACTTCCATGGTTTCACATGCGGCTTTACGGGCACGGTTGCTGCCTTCGACCATAATTTCGTCTACCATCTCAGGCCGGGCCTCGTAGTAGGCGCGTTTTTCACGAATCGGCGCCAGGGCATTTACGAGTCCCTCGGCCATCTTTTGCTTGCATTCCACGCACCCGATGCCGGCTGACCGGCATTGTGCATCGATCTCTTTCACCGAATCCGGGTCTGTGTAAAGCTGATGGAAATCAAACACGTTACACACATCGGGGTTGCCGGGGTCACTTCGCCGGGCGCGTTGCGGATCGGTGATAAATCCGGATACTTTGGCCCTGATGTCATCGGGGCTGTCGGACAAAAAGATGGCATTACCGTAGCTTTTGCTCATCTTGCGCCGATCCGCCCCTAAGATCTTGGGGGTTTCGGTCAGGATGGTGGCGGGTTCTGGAAACACCTCGCCGTAAAAGTGATTGAAGCGCCGGGCGATTTCCCTCGTGATTTCGACGTGGGGGGCCTGATCAACGCCCACAGGCACGCCGTAAGGCCGGTAAATGATGATGTCGGCGGCCTGCAGCACGGGATAGCCCAGGAAACCGAAGGTGGAAAGATCCTTATTGCTGAGCGCGCCAATTTGTTCCTTGTAGGTGGGGTTGCGCTCCAGCCATGGCACCGGGGTGATCATCGTCAGCAGCAAGAACAGTTCGGCATGCTCTTTGACCATGGACTGCACGAACAGCGTGCTCTTTTCGGGCGTCAGGCCGGCACTGAGCCAGTCAAGCATGATCTCTTTGCGGTTATTTTCAATGGGTGCCGTGTTGTCATAGTCGCTGGTGAGCGCGTGCCAGTCAGCAATAAAAAAATAACAATCATACTCATCTTGCATATTGACCCAGTTTGCCAGCGCACCAAGCAGGTTGCCCAGGTGAAGAGGACCGGTAGGTCGCATTCCGCTTAAAATTCTTTTTTTATCAGCCATAGAGTTTATGTCTTTCCTTCGCGAGATTTTAGAAGTGGTCTCAAAACCCCATCTAACACCCAATTACGGCCGTGCGAGCTTTTTAGAAATGTACGTTCATCCCGCCTGCGCTTTCTAAAAAACTCGCGGCCTTGAGGCATACATCAACCGCTATAAAATAGACCTGTCATCCCGCTGGGCGGGGTCTTTGGGCGTGATCTGAGGTTTTGAAACCACTTCTACTCCGTCTCGATCTTTTTGATTTTAAAAAAACGCCACTATAACAAATTCTTGAACTTGTGCAATCATAAAATGGAGGTCGATGGATTAACCGGGCCCCGGTATGGCTTGCTGCTCGGCCACCAGCCGACGGGCGAATTCAATTTCATCTTTTTTGGATTTGAGGGTACCGTCCAGCCTGGCATCCAATACAGCTTCCATTACCTGCCGATAGGCCGGGCCGGGTTTCAGCCCCATTTTCTTCAAATCCCTGCCCCTTAATGATAGCTGCGTGCGGCACAGATCGGTAAAGTAATGGGATATGGATTTTTTGACGGCCTTTTTTTTGGCCACCGCCATCATGAACAGAATCAGCTCGGTTTTAAAGCCGTTTAATTTGCGATAAATGACGCTGGCGGATACCGGTAAATTGCGTTCCAGCCAGAATACGCATTTGTCGGCCCGAAACCGCTCGCTGCACAACATTTTTTCTTCCTCCGGCTTTAGTTCGAAGCGACGACAAATCTCCTTTGAGATGTCGGGCTTACAATTTCTGATCAGAACCAGAAAATAAACGATCCACCTATTATAGGATTCATCTAGAAAAAGCAAATCATGCCAGGCCAGCGCTTCTTTGGCCGAATTCAGGGTCGCCATCAACACCTTGTCAAGCTTGATTGAGGGGTGAATGACTTTTAACAGATCAAAGTCATTCAATCGTCTGATGGCGGCCACGGGATTTTCCTCCTGCAGGATAAGCCGCAATTCAGTGACCACCCGTTTACCGCTCAACTCCCTGAAAAAGTCCATGCTGATGGCGTTGGCGATCAGACCGGCCGTCAATTTGCCGATGGTGAACTCAAAGCGCTGCTCAAACCGAATGGCCCGAAATACCCTGGTGGGATCTTCGACAAAACTCAGATTGTGCAGTACCCGGATGATTTTTTCCTTGATATCTTTGCGCGCCGAAAAAAAGTCGATGAGCGTGCCGAATTTATTCGAATTCAGTTGAATGGCCAGCGTATTGATGGTGAAATCCCGGCGGTAAAGATCTAGCTTGATCGAACTCATTTCCACCACCGGCAAGGCGGCGGGGAATTTATAGTACTCCATTCTGGCCGAGGCCACATCAATTTTGAACCCATCCGGGAAAATAATGACGGCGGTTCCGAATTTCTGATGGGTGTGGATGCGGGCGCCCACCATTTTGGCGTATTTTTTCGCAAAGGCGATGCCATCGCCTTCGATGACAATGTCAATATCTTCATCGCTGCGGTATAAAAACAGATCCCGGACAAACCCGCCGACCACATAGGCCCCGGCGCCGATTTCATCCGCCGCTTCACCGATTTGCTGCAAATTGCGGATCAGATCGGCTGAAAGCCGTTCCTTCATAAAGCGCACAATATTGCGGGTATGCGCATGGGGCGGTTCCTTGGCGGGGTCCGGTCCCTCATCCGGTAAGGGTTGGGAACGTCTCACCAAAATATTTAGAAGGTCCGTGCGGGTAATGACACCGACGATGGTGCCATTGTCCACCACCGGTAAAATCCGCTGTTTGTTGTCGATGATCTTTTTCTGTATTTCGATCAGGTCCGCATCCGGCTCAACCGTGGCCACCTCAGTGGTCATATAGTCTTTGACCTGAACCTCATCCAGTTTGTGGTAGAGCGCCTTTTCGATCACCTGTCGGGTAATATAACCGCAGAGCTTTTCGATTCCGTTGATTTTCTCGGTGACCAGCAGCGCATTCAGATTATAGCGGGTGATGATGTTGCGGGCTTTTTTGCAGATCACATCCGGTTTGATGGAAATGGCCGGCGATGACATCAGATCCTTGGCCTGCCGGCTGGCTTTGATCTTTTGGTAAAGGATTTCCACCAGTCTTTTTTCGGTTTGAGCCAGGGTCTTGCCCTTGATCGAGGCCGCAGCGGCATAGGGATGGCCCCCCCCGCCGAGGCTGGCCAATATGGCTCCGACGTCCACTTCATTGATCCGGCTGCGGGCCACCACGTAAATTTTATTTTCCATGCGGGCGATGGCAAAAATGGCGTCGAGATTTTCCATTTTCACCATTTTTTGCACCAAAAATGCAAAATCCGGCATATATTTTTCCATCGTGACACTGGTAACGACGACCTCGATGCCATTGACGTAATAGCGTGTGACCGCCTGAATCATATCGTTTAACAGGACGACTTGTTGTGGGCTGAGTTCCCGGGCAATGAGATTGGAAACCACATTGAGATTGGCTCCCTGTGACAGCAGATAGGCGGCGGCCCGAAAATCCCTTTCAGTGGTTGACGGAAATGTAAACGAGCCCGTATCTTCATAAATTCCCAGACACATAATGGTGGCTTCATCCGGCGAAATGGCGATCTCCTTATCCCGAATAATCTCGGTCAGGATAGTGACATTGGCGCCGGTTTGCCCATGCACTTCGACCGTGCCTTTGATATCGTTATCGCCTGGCGGGTGATGGTCGTAGATATGAATCTCAACGCCGGGTTCGCCCAGCAGGTCTGCGAGCCTGCCGATGCGGCCGGTTTGCCGGGTGTCTACCAAAACCAGCCGGGTGATGCTGTCGAAGTCAATCCGATTGATGTCCACCATGTTAAAAAGATAGGCCATTGAATTAATGAAAAAATTTTTTAAATTTTTTTCCTGGGAGCCGGGAAAGACCACCAGGGCCTCCGGATAAAGCTTTTGGGCGGCTAGCATGGAGGCCAGGGCATCGAAGTCGGCGTTGATGTGGGTGGTAATGACTGTAACGTCTTTATTTTGATTTATTTTTTTACTTATAGACACCGTCATAATCCGTGCAACCTTGGATGATTGAATAGCTTCAATTACATATTGAATATTTTCAGCTATTCTGACACCACAGGTTAACATATTTAGCCGGTTATTGCCACAAGCTTGTTGTGGATCGAATCAGGGCCGAATAGTGCCAAAATCTAAATGAAATTGTTTGAATCCAAATAGTTACGATCCTTGACTTTCCAGGGGCCGTATAATATGATGGAGGTTAAAGTGTCGGTGTAAACCCGCCTTCCGCGGCAGCTGGGGCCAGGCGGTCATTGACCGTCAATAACCAGCGGCGAAGAAAAACAAGGGATCCAACAACCGTATGAGCATGGGTGCTTGATTAAAAAATGATAACCGACGCCTTTGGGCATTGATACCAAAGGCGTTTGTATTTTGAATTATTTCAGAAATTCTTGCTTAAAAGCTTAAGTTTTTTTCCTCTCCGGCCGATAAAGACTCTGAATATTATGTTATCGCCGATCTGCCTGCGCGCGGTCATACCGCTAATTTTGCAGGCATTGCCAACCGGATCGGATATAAACTGCAGGCCCAGACCGTCGGCCGATGTGTCTTATTTCAAATCATCAGGGAGGATTGATCATGCCAGTTTATCTATGGACGGGCAAAAATAGAAGTGACGTGACCCAAAAAGGCGAAATTGAGGCTGTCAGCGAAGAAGCCGTCAAGGCGCAGCTGATTCGTCAGAGAATTACGCCGACAAAAATCAAGAAAAAGCCCAAAGACCTTTTTGAAAACGTCGCCTTTCTCCAGCCAAAAATCAAAGAGAATGATGTTATCATATTTGCCCGGCAATTTTCGACCATGATCGATGCCGGATTGCCAATCATTCAATGCCTCGACATTCTCTATACGCAGCAAGACAATGTCACCTTTAAAAAGATGCTCAAGGAGATCAAGGAATCTGTTGAAGGCGGCGCAACCCTGGCCGAAGCATTGAAAAAATTTCCCAAACAGTTCGATGATCTGTTCGTGAACATGATCGCCGCCGGGGAGGCCGGTGGTATCCTTGATGCCATTTTGCGGAGACTTGCGGCCTACATGGAAAAGGCCGCCAGGCTTAAAGCCCAGGTCAAAGGGGCCATGACATACCCCATCGTTACCCTGATTATCGCCGTTATTGTTTTGGCTGTCATTCTGGTTTTTGTTATTCCGGTCTTTCAGGAAATGTTTGCCGATTTTGGCGGTGAACTCCCGGCCCCAACCCAGTTAGTGGTTGCCATGAGCGATATGGTGAAAAGCAAGATTGTCTATATCATCATTGCGATTATTCTATTTACCATTGCTTTCAAGAAGTTTCACAGCACCCAAAAAGGGCGGGATGTGGTCGATGATCTGCTTTTAAAAATTCCCGTGTTCGGCGAGTTGCTGCGTAAAGTTGCCGTTGCCAAATTTACCCGCACCATGGGTACCATGCTGGCCTCCGGTGTCGCTATTCTGGAAGCACTTGATATTGTAGCCAAAACAGCCGGAAACCGCACGGTTGAAAAGGCGATTTACAATGTACGTTCCGGAATTGCCGAGGGCCGCACCATGGCGGATCCACTGTCTGAGAGCGGTGTCTTTCCTCCGATGGTATGCCAGATGATCGGCGTCGGCGAATCAACCGGCGCCCTGGATGCCATGCTGGAGAAGATAGCCGACTTTTATGACGAGGAAGTTGATCAGGCCGTCGAGAACCTGACCGCACTGATCGAGCCGTTTATGCTGGTATTTTTAGGTGTGACCATCGGTGGCCTTGTGGTGGCCATGTATCTTCCGATATTCAAGATGGCGGGCGCCATTTAGCAAACCGCTCATCTTAATATCATATGAAAGCAAACCAGAGGTACGGTTGGTGTACTCAAAATGCCAATCGTACCTTTGCCGCATCCCAGCCGTAATATTGCCCCTCAGTTCGTATATCATATGGAGCGCACATTGCACATG
>JAFDCJ010000375.1 GCA_019312835.1 Deltaproteobacteria bacterium | reverse complement strand
GCTCATCCAGTACTCCATTACTCCACTACTCCATTGCTCATCTAATGCACTTTGAGTATCGAAGTCCAACAAGTCAAATAAACTTTACCCAATTGTGGAGCCGGCTTCCTACTGCTCCCAGATCCTGACTTTCATGCCGTCCTGCAACTGCAGAATACCGGCCACAGCGATGGTTTCGCCGCCCTCGAGGCCTTCGGTGACATCGATATTTTCAGAGCCGCTGATCATTCCGACTTTGACTTCCTGCTTCTTGACGGTCAATTCTTTGGGGTCCACAACCCACACGAAACTCTGGCCGCTGGGCTCAGCCAGTACGGCGATGGCAGGAATGACAACGGCTTTGCCCCTTGCAGCCTGTCTACCTAAAGAAACGGTGATCGTAGCGGTCATTCCCGGCAAGATGCTGATATCGTCAGGCTGGGGCATCTGTAGCACCACCTGATAGGTCTGGGTGGCAGGATCCGCCCTGGTGGCATATTCCTTTATCTCTAAATTAAATTTTTTGCCTCGGGCGGTCGGGAATTCAGCCTCGGCCTGGATCACATCATCCCCTTCATTTCTGGCAACGGCCATGACATTTTCGGCCACATCGATGAGTAGTTCCACATGGGAAATGTCTTCCAACGCTAAAATAGCCTGTTTGGGTTGGACCTCTTGGAAGTTGTCCACATAACGTTTGGCAATTAAACCGGTAAAGGGGGCCTTGAGCTGGGTATAGCTCAGTTCGTCACGGGCGGCCGCCACTTCGGCCTGCAACGATTTGATGCGGCCCTCCATCATATTAACTGCTTCGCGCTTGCGATCGATATCGGCGCCGCTGATGGCACCCGGATCCTGTTCTTGAATACGCTTGACCCGGTCATACTCGGCATTGGCCAGATCCAGGGAGGCGATGGCCTCTTTGAGACGTCCCTGGACATTGCGCAGGCGGGTTTGAAAGTCCCTCGGATCGATCCGTGCGAGAAGTTCGCCTTCCTTAACCTCCTGTCCCTCCCGCCCGGCGATGGGCAGCTCGATGAGCCTTCCGCCCACCTCTTTGAACGCCAGCTCCACCCTTTGGGAAGCCCGCACCTTGCCCGGCAGGGTAAGGCCGGCGCTATCCGGACCGTCCTCAACTTTCATCGTCTTGACTGGCCTGATTATTTCCTCGGCCACAGGTTCTTCCTTTTTGCCGCAACCGATGAAAATAACAAGCATGCTAATGGACAGGCTGACAAATATCGAAATCTTACGCCTCAATGAATGCTTGCTGCCGATAGTTTTGCTAAGCTTCATCTTTTACCTCGCTTTTTAGATAGTCTCTTGCTTCAGATGATACGTACGCCGAGTTGTGGATCAACGTGGTCTCCAATTACTGGATTCGTATGCTTGTGTGAATGCGGCCGCTTCCGCCATTGGGCACGAGATGTGCCGTGCCTGTTTTAGCCACATGCAAGAGAATAACAACTTAAGAAAATCTTTCAAGTAGAAATTAGAATAAAAAGGTCGCATCAGTATAGGTCGGGACGCCGGTTGGGCAGAAAGTATCGCATCCGGTGGTTTCGGACCGCTGACAGATCCTTTGCCTTCAAGTCCGCTATCAGCATGCCTTCGCTGTCGGAGGTTTTATCCTTCATGATATTTCCCGATGGCCCGATGGCCACGGCCAGTCCGGGAAATTCGAGTCCGATCTGATTTTCTCCGACCTGGTTGCAGGCGACGATGAACACACCGTTGTCAAATGCCCGGGCGGATAGATGACGCATCCAGGAATCCAATTTCTGGGGCGGCGTTCCCCGGGGCGAGGCATGGGGCATGAAAATGACATCGGCGCCGTCGATGGCCATGCGGGTGGAAAGCTCAGGGAAATGGGCATCATAGCAAAGCTGGATGCCCACATTGATCCCCCCTATGTTGAATAACGAAACCCGCTGGCCCTGTGAGAAGACAGCCTTTTCGGGCGGGGCAATGTGAAGCTTGCGATAGGTTCCCGCAATGCCGTCCGGCAGGACAACCAGATGGCTGGCAAACAGCCGCCCTTTATCGTCTCTTTCAGCCATTCCCGCCAGGATGATGGCACCGCTGTCCCCGGCTATCTGTTCAAGCTTCCGGCTGATGGGCCCTGGTATCGACTCGGCGGAATCTTTAATCACAGGATTCGTGCTATAGCCGGTCACATTTAATTCCGGAAAGCAGATGAGATCGGCCCCTTCCGCCTTGGCCCTTTCGACCCAGGGGATCATCCGCTCCAGGTTCTGCTGCACCTGGCCGACGACGGCGTTAAAGATGACTGCGGCGATGCGTATATCTTTCATATTCTTGGTTGATTGAGTTCATTGAGTTGCTTGGTTGATTAAGTCGGTTGGAGCGCGAAGCCTACAAATATGGGGTTTAAGGTTCAGGGTTCAACGTTCAAGGGTTCAAGCTTATACACGCGCGGATGCAAGCCTCAATGCGCACGTCAACGAATAGGGCAAATTTCTATCTACAG
This sequence comes from Deltaproteobacteria bacterium, assembly GCA_019312835.1. Classification (GTDB taxonomy): domain Bacteria; phylum Desulfobacterota; class Desulfobacteria; order Desulfobacterales; family JAFDCJ01; genus JAFDCJ01. Next base: position 2,667 of record JAFDCJ010000375.1, on the reverse strand, counting down.
GCGCTATTCTGCTTCCCCGCAACGCGGAACTCGTAACTCGTAACACGTAACCCGCAACACGTCACACCTCAAACTCTGCCCGTATTTTGAAAACCTTCGTGGCCGGCAGGTTGAGAATATCATTCACCCCGGTATCCTCGGCGATTTGTCGCAGGTTATCTTCAATTTCCTCCATGGATGGGGCGATAAAGGTAAACCATACATTGTAGGTGTTATCACGCTGATAATTATGGGTGACGCCGGGATAGCGGTTGACGACTTCAGCAAAAGATTCAATTTTATCGGCTGGAACGCTGGCCGCGCACAGTGTGCTGACATAACCAAGTTTTCCGGGGACGAAATTGCCGCCGATGCGCCGAATAACGCCGCCCGCCTTCAACCGCGCAACCCTTTCCAGGACTTCTTCTTCCGTCAATCCCAATTCTTCGGCCACCGCAAGGAAGGGACGCGATGTGATGGGAAAATCCGACTGGATACGATTCAGGATGGCACTATCTGTTGGGTCAAGCTCCTGCATATGATCGCCCTCTTAAATCAAAAAGTATCAATAATCAGGATAGGTTTCAAAATTTGGAATTTCTAAAAACGCCAGTATACAAAACCGGCACCAGAGTTATTCGACAAAACCTTCCGCCATCAGCCTAACGTGCAGTTTTCTATTACGTGGTCCATCGAACTCACAGAAAAAAATGCCCTGCCAGGTGCCCAGCACCAGGCGTCCCTTTTCGATGGCAATCAGTTGCGAGGCGCCTACCAGGGTCGATTTAACATGGGCGGGTGAATTGCCTTCCAGGTGACGATAGTCTGCGTCCCACGGAACGATCTGGTTTAATACCATCAGCAGGTCGGTTTTGACGCTGGGATCGGCGCTCTCATTGATGGTGACCCCGGCCGTGGTGTGCGGCACGTAAACCATGCAAAGACCTTGATCGATACCCGATTTTTGTACCAGCCGGCTTATCTCCGAGCTAACGTCAACCAGTTCGGTTCTCTCGCGGGTTTTAACTGATATAATCATCACTGCACCCCCTGGGATTAAAAATATAAAGGTTCAGCGTTCCCCGTTCAGGGTTAATGTAACAGCGAACCGCAGAACCGCAGAATTTAGAATGTCGAATTTCGAAGGGCGGTTTCGCGTTGCTCAATCTTTTCTATAGAACGGATAGAATTCCTACCTTCGATATTCGACATTCATGATTCGATATTCGATATTCGCTGTTATAGACCGCTGAACCAGTGAACCCCTGAACGGCTTCCAAATGGAAAAAGGCCCTGCGCATGACGCAGGGCCCTTTTTAGACGACATAATTGATCACGATGGCTTGATTTTAGACACATCCAGTCGGCTTCGGAAGACCAGCCATTTTGCAGGCTCCCTTGCCGGGCCCTGACGGGAAAAGTTCGTAGATGTGTTTGAGCTTGAAACCGGTAACCTTGGAAAGTACCCGTACCATCGGGGCGATTCCATTTTTCTCATAGTAGTCGCGCAGCACGTCGATGACTTTTTGGTGCTCATCGTTGAGCTCTTCAATACCCTCTTCTTTTTTCACCCACTGGACCCACTCATCGCACCAGTTTTCGTAAGAATCGATAAACCCGTCTTCGTCGACCGTGAATTCTTTACCCATGAACTCTACTGTTGGCATTTAATAATCCTCCTTATAGTATGTTATATTTTGCGTTCGGCCGCAGCCTGTTTGACTTCGATTTAAAGAGCTAGTTCTATATGATTCATCTGACAATGTCAATATGAAAATAGATAAATAAATTAAATAATTTAGGGATTCAGGAAATAGGGTATTCAGAGATTTGAAAATGGTCCCAAGGCCTATCGATTAGAAGGCCTTTGATTCCGCAATTTCCGAATTCCACAATTCCACATTTAATACTCTCGCGGTGTTTTATTCAGCTGTTCCAGGGTAAAAACGGGCCCGTCTTTGCAGACAAATTCACGGCCGATATTGCAGCGCCCGCACATGCCGATACCGCATTTCATGCGGTTTTCCAGGGACATAATTATTTTGTCATGGGAATAGCCGAGTTTGTCCAGAACGGGCTGGGTAAATTTAATCATGATGGGTGGCCCGCAGATAATGGCGTAGGTATCATCGCCTGCCGGAGGCGCTTTTTGCTCAGTGATCGTGGGTACAAAGCCGGTATTGTATTTCCAGTTAGGGTCGTCGGTTCCATCCACGGTGATATGCATGTGGATATCATCCCGTTTTTCCCATTCCGCCAGCTCGTCGCCGTAAAGCAGCATTCCGGGTGTCCTTGCTCCGTAAATGACGTGAATATCTTTAAATTTCGATCGGTTAGACGGATCCAGCATATAGATGATCGATGACCGCAGGGTAGTGAAAGCGAAGCCACCGCCGATGATGACGACATTTTTGCCTTCCAACGACTCCCATGGGTACCAGTTTCCAAGCGGTCCGCGAATCCCCATGATATCTCCGATCTTCATGGCGTGCAGCCAGGAAGATACCAGCCCGACTTTATTGACGGTAAACATGACAAATCCCTTTTCGGTGGGGGAGGACGCGATGCCGATGGGGATTTCCCCTTTGCCGGTTACCGATAATTCGGCAAATTGACCGGCTTTATAATCGAATTTATTCTCATCACCAGGATTCAGAAAAACAAATTTGAATGTTTTTAGATTCTTAT
>JAFDCJ010000374.1 GCA_019312835.1 Deltaproteobacteria bacterium | reverse complement strand
CGGGTATGGGAAAGCCCCCGATGCCGTCTTCTCCGCCGGTGATACCCCTCAATTTCAATGCCAACACGTACATCAGTTGCCCGAAAGCCAGGTGCAGCATGGCAAAAGCCGTTCCACTGACCCTTACCACGATCGGACACAAAATCAGCGCCAGGGCGATGGCGGCCACGGCGCCCAACAGAACAGAGACGATCAGCGGCATACCCTCGACATGCTCCAGGGCAAGGGCGGTGCCGTAGCCGCCGACACCGAAAAACATGGCATGGCCGAAACTGAGCAAACCGGTGTAGCCCAGCAAAAGGTTATAGGAGACCGAAAAAAGGGCAAAAATGGCAAAAGAGATGAACACGTTGGTATAGTAGATGCCGAAAACCTTGGGGTAGAAGGCCAGGGCGGCTAACAACACGATCCAGAATATCAACTGTTTTGCTTTAGACATTACTCTCTTTCTCCAAATATGCCCATGGGCTTGATGGTTAGGACGATTGCCATGAAGATAAACATCAGAACCGGTGCCAGGGTGGAAACGAACTGAACGCCGTAGGCATTCAGCAAGCCGGCGATGATGGAAACGATGAACGCCCCGGCCAGGCTGCCGAAACCGCCCACAACCACCACAATAAATGCATCCAGACCCATCTGGTCGGCCAAACCGGGAAATACGGTCAAAATGGGCGCGATGGTCACACCGGCAACGCCGGCCATCCAGGTCCCCACGCCGAAAACGAGCATGAAGACCAGCGGAACATTTATTCCCAGGGCGTTTACCATGCCGGCATCCGAAACGGCAGCGCGCACGACCATGCCCAGGCGGGTTTTGTAGAGGATGACGGTTAAAATGGCCAATACGCCCAGCGCCAGACCGATGACGAACAGGCGGTAGATGGGGTATTCCAGTCCGGCGATATTCACCAGGCCTTGCAGGATGTCCGGTGGCGGCAGCGGCAGGTTTTCGGTGCCCCAGAAAGCCTTGACGCCGTCTAAAATGACCAGGCTTACGCCGATCGTTAAAATCAATTCGCCAATGTGACCAAAAGCGTGGACTCTTCGCAACAGAAACCGCTCCACCAATACACCCAGCGCGGCGGCCACCGCCGGCGCTATCAGCAGGGCCAGCCAGAAGTTGCCGGTCAGTTGCAAAACGGTGTAGGCAAAATAGGCCGACAGCATGAAAAAGGAGGCATGGGCCAGGTTCAATATCCCCATCATGCCGAAAATAAGCGTCAGGCCGGATGCCACCAGAAAGAGCACCATGCCATAGGCCAGCCCGTGGATACCCTGGGCCACATACATCGCGGTTACAGGATCCATATAATCATCCTCCCCAGATAATATAAAAGAGTGCCTAAAATGAGCTGAACCAGCCAATATCCAAATACCTGAAATTCAGCTCCTTTTAGGCAACCTTTTGTCAAATTTCCCTGCACGACCTGCCCCCGGAAAATAGAGGGGCAAGTCGTGCAAGGATTGTCGTCATTGATGTTTGCAACTGACAACCAACCACGGACGAAAACCAAATCATCTCTTCAGCTCCGGATCCAGCAACGGCATGATCTTATCGGCCGGGATAAGCGTGACGGGTCCGGCACTCGAACAGCCTTCGTACCAGTGATAGGGCTCGATGTTAAAGGATTGCTTCTGCTCTTCCGGCGGCACATACTCGACGGCATGTAGGTTCTGAATGACTTTGTGATCGCTGGCGCGCATGGTCACGACCTTGCCGTTCATCATCCTGAAGGCGTCTCCCTCCCAGGTTTTGATGATCTTTTCAGGGTCGGTGCTGCCGGCCCTTTCGATGACGCTCAAGAGCCAGTAGGTTTGCTGGGTGTAGGAGCCGATGTTTCCGCTGGGGTGCTTAAATAGTGGGGTATTCCAGGGTTCGGTCCACTTGTTTTTCCATAAATTATTCCACTCCTTATAGGCTTTGATTTGTCCCGGTGTTTTGAAGGCCGGGTTTTCGGCGCCATACTGGGAGATATTGAGCAGCCCCTGGGTTCCTTCCACGCCGACGGCATGCAGCATGTTGGGCTCATCCAGAAAGGTGTTGGCGATGGGCAAGTTAATGCCCATCTGGCGGGCCTGCTTGAGCAGGTTGGCGGCGTCCGGGATCCAGTCGCCGGTGTAAATGACTTCGGCACCCGATGCCTTTACTTTGGTTAAATAGGGCGCAAAATCGGTCAAAAACAGCTTGTGGTAATCTTCGCCGACGATTTCGGCTTCGGGATAGTATTGTTTCAACCCGTCTTTAAAGCCCTTGGCCATCGAATGACCGAACAGATAATCCTGGCAGAGGATATAGAATTTTTTTTCTTTATTGCGCTGGCTGTAGTAATAGGCGGCCGCCCGTCCGATCTGGCTGGTTTGAAAGGATGTCATGAAGGAGTAGCGCGTGAAATTCTTGGCGTCATAAAGCTCATCGGAAAGTGCTGCAGCGCACTGGGCGATGACCTTGTATTTGTCGGCCACCTGGTTGATGACCTTCATCAGATGGCTGCCGTTGGTCCCCCACAGGACGTGAACCTTTTCCTGCAGCACCATCCGTTCGCACACCTTTTTGGCGATGGCGGGTTTGGACTCATGGTTGGCTTTGATAATCTGCACTTTTTTGCGCTTGCCGTCGACCAGGATACCGCCCCTTTTATTGATGTCGTGGGCAGCCCACTGGGCGCTAATGAAATAAATTTGCCCCACGAGCGCAGCCGGGCCGGAAAAAGATGCGACAATGGCGATTTTAATGGTATCGCCTTCGGGAATGATCGGATTGTTGGGATCAAAATCCGACATGTCGGATATTTTGGCGGGATCGTTAAAGGTAACGCCGGCCGCCACCGCCTGCGAAAGACCGAAAGCGCACAGGCAGAAAATAATGAGGCTGGACAAAATCAATCGATTCATTCGGTTCATCGTTTCCTCCTCGGGTTGGGGTTATCACACACGATCTCATTATCCTGTTATCTTCGTCACCTCCTTTCTTATTTTTCACGATCTTCAAGCAATTGCGCCGTGGCATCGCTTACAAATTTGCGATACAGGTGATAGAAAAACAGGCTGATGACTTCATGGTATTGACTGTGCCTTTCAACGTAGTCCTGGGATGTCAATTTTTCCAGATTGTTCTCATAGTATTTCTTAAAGACGTCAACCAGAAATTTTTTTACGAATTCGGCAATATGGCGAAGATCCTCCGGATCATACCCGTCTTTGGGGCCGAACCCCAGGCGGTCCATGTCCACCATCAGTTTGCCGATGGCAACGTCATCAGACGAATAGACCGCATCTCCGTCCTCGACGATGTCCGGCGTGAGCACGCCCCAGTCTTCCGCCCTGGCCAGCCATTTCTTGCCCAGACCGGTCGCCTGGCAAAAGGTTTCCCGGCCTTTAATCTCAATGGTAAATAGCCGATCGGCCGGGCGGAAGAAGCGGCTGCGAAATTGCGATACCGCCTGATCAGAAGGCGATTGCTTGCGAAAATCCTTGACGATTTTTTTTATTTCGGGGATCGGGAGGTAATAATTGTCTCTGAGGTCTTTGATCAGTTTAATCTGATCCACGTAGGTTTCATTGTATTCGGCGGAGTTGACACCTGACTTGCGGGGTTTGCGCAGGAGACCCTCGCGGATGTAAAAATGGATGGTTTCCTTGGGCACACCGGTGCGCTTGACCAGTTGGCTAATCTTCATGATTCCCTCGGGTGCGATGATAAGGCAAGCGATCAAAACATGCCGCTGGTGCATTGATCATTCCGTTCATAACGCACCGCTTTTAAAATTGTCAATAAAAAAAATTAAAATTATTTTATTGACAATTTTTTATAATATTATAAATGATATTTGTGTGCAACATACTACATGTTATTCATGTAACGCGTTGCACGTTAACCCAGCAAGTAAACACCATACCTGCAAAACCAATGAACCGAGGAGCCTAAAAAATGCCACAACAAGTCGCCGACCGCAGAGACCAGGACTTTGTGATCTGGGAGCAAATGAATTGTGAAGAGATATTGAAGCATGAGACCTACCGGGAATTTAATAAAAAGACCTGTGACATGGTTCTCACCGAAGCCCGGGCATTGGCAATTAAGGAACTGCTGCCGCTTATGGCCGAAGGTGATGAACAGGGTGTGACATTCGAAGCGGGCGCTGTGAAAGTGCCGGAAAGTTTCCACCGGGTTTTCGAACTTATTAGAGAAGGCGAGTGGAACAATTTGGGCGTACCCGAGGAGAGAGGCGGGCAGGGAGCGCCGGCCTTCGTGGCCGCCGCCGCCGCTGAATATTTTCTGGGTGCCAACTGGCCGCTGTTTTGTTATGCGTCCATGGGCAACGGTACCGCCCTTATGATTGATCTGTACGGCACCGCAGAACAAAAAGAAACCTATCTAAAGAAACTGACCTCCGCCCGGTGGGGCGGAACCATGCTGTTAACCGAGTCGGATGCCGGCTCTGACGTGGGTGCGCTCACCACCACGGCCGTGCGCAATGACGATGGAACCTACAGCCTGACCGGAAATAAAATTTTCATTACCAATGGGGAGCATGATCTGGTTGAAAACATCATTCATCCGGTGCTGGCGCGGATAGAAGGCGACCCGCCCGGGACCAAGGGTATTTCCCTTTTCATCGTTCCCAAGTACTTTGTCAATGCAGATGGCAGTATTGGTGATCGCAACGACATCGTTTGTTCGGGGGTCGAGGAAAAACACGGCATCCACGCCAGCGCCACCTGCAGCATGGCGCTGGGCAGCAAAGGCAACTGCATCGGATATCTGCTGGGCGCCGAGCGCGAGGGCATGAAGATTATGTTCAACATGATCAATCACGCCCGCATGAGCACCGGATTGCAGGCATTGAGCTATGCCTCCGCCGCCTATCTGCTGGCCGTCAATTACGCCCGGGAACGGGTCCAGGGCAGGGAACTCGAAAATTTTGCCGATCACAGCGCGCCGTCCGTTCCCATCATCAACCACCCCGATGTGAGACGGAATTTGCTGTGGATGAAATCCTATGTCGACGGCATGCGCAGCTTTTTTTACTACATGACCCGTTGCGGTTCACAGGCGATGATTACCGATTCGGCCGAGGAACAGCAGAAATTCGGTGATCTGTTTTCGATGCTAACGCCGATTGTCAAGGACTATATGGCCGTCAAGGGGCATGAGGTCTGCATTCAGGCCATCCAGGTTTTCGGTGGTGCCGGCTATACCCGGGATTACCTGGTGGAACAATACGCCCGGGACTGTAAAATCACCTCCATCTATGAGGGTACCAGCGGCATCCAGGCCATGGATCTGCTGGCG
>JAFDCJ010000373.1 GCA_019312835.1 Deltaproteobacteria bacterium | reverse complement strand
GAATTGTAGGGTGGGCATTGCCCACCAAATACTGCCTTCGACTTGAGCTCATGCCGAAGCTTCCTTAAAAAGGAGGAACCCAAACCCGAAAGGATTCCCCTGAATTCCGCAAGCCATCTTCAAGCCTCATTCCACCCTTTGTAAAAGGGGGGCAAGGGGGGATTTTCAGAATAGAAAAAGCCTTTGAACCCTGAACCTTCCCCTGTGAAAATTTATTCATACCTATTGGGAAATATTTTTCTTATTTGCCCTTCCGCAAAAATTCAATTAAATTATAACCTTATGGAATCATTATAAAATTAAAATCTTTCCCGTCGGTATAATTTTTGCTTGCAAGTATACTGACTATATTTGCGGAGGTGTTCTTCGGGGGGAAGCCCACATATCTGCATTCACTATCATCAACTTGGCCAATTATATGCAAAAAAAATAAATCTGCCTGCCGTGGCGACAGCGCCGAAATATTCAGGTTCCTTCTTGACACCCGGCAGTTTTTCATCTACGTTGAACGACACAACTATATAAAATCAATACCATTTCCGTCGCTTGAAGGAGGCGCACCATGCAGAATGTACGCCACCCCAACTCGGTTATATCGGCTCAGAGCTTCATATGGATCGGTATTGGGATCGGTTTGTTGTATTGGCTCCTGGAATCGTTGATGCACATCACCGTTTTCGGGGAAGGCCCCTTCATGGAACACGTATTCACCCCGGACGTTCATGAAATCTGGAAACGCCTGTCAGTTTTCGTTCTCATCATTCTCTTCAGCATTTACGCCCAGCGCAGTATCAATATCCGCCGGCGCACCGAAGCGGCCCTGGCGGACCGGGAAAAAGAGCTTTCCCGCATTCTCGAAAACAACCCCGCAGGAATCATGCTGGTTGACGCCATCAGCCGCAAGGTCAGCTGGGCCAACTCCAACGCCATCAAATTGATCGGATCTTCCAAGGAACACATTGAAGATCAGGTCTGCCACAGGCACCTGTGCCCGGCCGAGGTCGGCAACTGCCCCATTCTGGATTGCGGACAGAATATCGACCTGTCCGAACGGGTCCTGCTGGTTGCGGACGGCAGCCAGTTGCCCATATTAAAAAGTGTCGCCCGGGTCAACTACAACGGTAAGGAACATCTCCTCGAGGCCTTTTTCGATCTGTCGGACCGCAAAAAAATGGAGCGGGACCTGCAGCAGGCCCACGCCGAGCTGGATCAGATCTTCCAGACCGCCTCGGTGACCCTGCGGCTGGTGGACAGCAGCTTCAATGTTCTCAAAATCAACAACACCTTCGAGCGCCTGACCGGGGTCAAGGAAGCGGAAGCCATCGGCAAAAAATGCCACGAGATATTTTCCGGACCCACCTGCTTTACCGAGCAGTGCCCCATCCACCGGATTGTCGACGGCAAGGAAACGGTGGAAAGTTATGTGGACAAAGAGCGGCCGGACGGCAAAACCATCCCCTGTATCCTCACCGCCACGCCTTTTGTGGGTCCGGAGGGCGACATCATCGGTGTGGTGGAGTCGTTCCGCGATATCACCGAGCTGAAAAAAGCCCAGCAGGCCATCGAGTCCGAGCGCGACAAGCTGGAGCGGATCCTGTCCCACCTCCACGAAGGGGTCAGCATCATCAACGGCGACTGCCTGGTGGAGTACCAGAACGACATTTTCTATGATTATTTCGGGGCGTGCGAGGGCCAACCGTGCTTCGCCTCCATTCACGGGGAGCAACGTCCCTGCGAGCCCTGCCTGATGCAGGCGGCGGTTTCATCCGGCCGGATTCAACAGGCCGAGTTCGAAACCGCTGACGGCCGCAGCTTTGAAAAAGCCTACACCCCGGTGACGGACATCGACGGCCGCAAAAAAGTGGTGAGCCTGTGGCGGGATGTAACCGAAAAAAAGGCCGCCACGGCGGCCATCATGCGCGCCGAACAGCTGGCTGCCCTGGGCGAGCTGGCCGCCGGCGTGGCCCACGAAATCAACAACCCGATTAACGGCATTATCAACTACGCCCAGATCCTGGTCAACAAATCCGAAAAAGGCGACCGGGTGCACGACATTGCTTCACGCCTGATCCGGGAGGGCGACCGCATTGCCCGGATCGTGGAGGGCCTGCTGTCCTTCGCCCGTCGCCGCCATGAAGACAAAAGCATTATCTCCATCGAAGAGGTTCTGTCGGAATCCATGGCGCTGACGGCCGCCCAGCTGCGCAAGGACAACATTACCGTCAAAACAGATCTGCCGGAGCATCTGCCGGACATCAAGGCCCAGGCCCATGAAATCGAGCAGGTTTTTGTCAACATCATCAGTAACGCCCGCCATGCCCTGAACGGAAAATTTGCCGGCCCCCACGCGGATAAAATCATACAAGTGACAGCCGAATCGACAACTTCCAACGGCAAGCCCTTCGTCCGGGTCAGTTTCAAGGATTATGGCTCCGGGATACCGGCGGCCATCATCGACAAGGTGATGAACCCCTTTTTCTCCACCAAAACCGAGGGCAAGCGCACCGGACTGGGGCTGAGCATCAGCCACGGCATCATCGAGGAGCACGGCGGGCGATTGAGCATCGAGAGCGAGGAAGGTCGCTATACGAAAGTGGTGATGGAGCTTC
>JAFDCJ010000372.1 GCA_019312835.1 Deltaproteobacteria bacterium | reverse complement strand
TTTTTTAGATAGATCCGTAAAATTATAACTTTCCACCCTGAATCAACTTGAGCTGCCGTTTCGAGGCAATCTTCTCACCCCGCTTCACCGAAATGCTCACCGCAGGCTGCGAAACGCCCAGCCTTTTGGCAAGCTCTGTGGCTGTGAAACCCAGCCTTCGAACCGCCCAGTAGCACAGCAGGCTGCGGGCTATGACCGTAATCGGCTGTTTGCCCGCAGCCCAGACCTGTTCCGGCTTTATTTTCATAATCGTGGCAACTCTCTGGGCCACTTTGTCTAAATCATAGCCCTGTGCCTTGAGTCGATAGCTTTCTTCATATTGTTCCCTGGCGGTATCCAAAATTTTCCGGGCAAACTCGCCATCGCCCAGTATGCGCTCATCACCCTTCATACGGGTTTGGGCCCTTCGCATGGCTTTCACGGCCGACCAACCGCCGGCACTGCGGACCAATCCGCCTCCCACCAGATCAGGCCGGCGGCCCCTTTCAACGCCCCTGGCCACAAAGGCCCGATATTTTTTCCGGGCCGGTGCGACCGTTTTGCCAAATAGCTTCAGCACATCGTCGGTGTCCTGAAAGTCCCTCGAAACTTTACCCATCAAGGCGCTATGCCCGCTGTAGGGATACGTGTCCAGTTGCTTGAGAGTCGCAACCAATTTGGCTCGCAAGGGATTGAGGTGAATATAGCGGACCAGTTCGAGAAGATAGGGGTCTTCCTGGCACAGGATGGATCTGTAACGGTTCTGAAACAGCGGGCCATGGCGTCGGTGGCGGCGATTATAAGACACGGCATAACCGGTCAACAATCGGCGCATCACCGTTGAAAGGGAGGTTTGACCGGTTCTAAGCAAAAGGTGCACATGGTTGGGTATTAGCGCCCAGCTAAAACAAAACGTCTGGGTGTCTGTCAGGATATCACCCAACCGGCCGACAAAATTATCCCGATCCCTGTCATCTGCAAATATTCGCCTGCGTTCGATCCCGCGAATAATGATATGATGCAAGGCGCCGGGGGCATCAATTCTGGCTTTACGTGGCATGTAAGCGTTGTACCACAAAAAATCAGAAGAATAAAGTTATATTTTTATGGACGTCCCTTATTGTTCCCATGTACTGATGGCGGCTCAAGCGACGTATTGGGGCAGATGTTAGAAAATCGTCAGAGCAAAAAACCGTCTGATGCTCTCGACCTGCGATATGATTTGCTCGCGGGGGATCTTTATGTGGCGGTGGCTGAGGGTTTATAAAATTTTTGCAGCAGAATCACCACCGCAAAGGTGACCCATCCGATCACGTCCGCCCACAGCTCGGTCCAGAACAGGCCGGCGGCGGCAATTCCAAACAGGATCGTTTCCAGCCAGGTGGCCTTGCGGAAAAAATAGCGCTCCAGGGCCGCCGCAAAGGCCACCAGCCCCACCGAGGTGGTAATCATCGTAAAAATGACATCCCAGTGGAGCAATTCATAGTCCGGACCCATTCCGAGAAGGGGACGATAGGCCATGATGACGGGGATAATATAAAGCCCTTTGGCCAGCTTCCAGGAGGTAAAGGCGGTCTGCATCGGATTGGCGCCCGCCACGCCGGCGCCGGCAAAACTGGCCAGGCTTACCGGTGGTGTGACGTTGGCGTCCTGGGAGTACCAGAACACGATCATGTGCGCCACCAGCATGGGCACCCCCATATCCAGCAGGGCCGGTCCGGCCAGGGTTGCCAGCACGATGTAGCTGGCGGTGACCGGAAGCCCCATGCCCAGGACCAGGGACGCGGCACCGATGAGCAATATTGCCAGCGCCCGGATGCCGAAACTGAGATCGAGGACCAGGCTGGAAAACTTAAGCCCCATGCCCGTCAACGTCACCATTCCGACGATGATGCCTGCCGCAGCACAGGCCACCGAGACCATGATGGCGCTCTGGGCACCTTTTTCCAGCGCTCCCAGTATCTGTTTGGCTTCACGGCGGAAGAACCCAAACAGGGATAATCGGGGCGTGTCTTGAACCGCGGGGCTGTTGGCCGCCACGGTCCAGCGCACGAAATTGGCAATCAGGCTGGCCGCAAAGGTACTCAGAACCGTCACGAAACCCGCCATCATCGGCGAGTAGTTTGAAACCAGCACATAAATCAGAATGGCCAGGGGAATGATAAAGTGCAGCCCTTCGCGCAAGACCCGGGGAATTCTGGGCAAATTTTCCTTGGGCTGCCCCTTGAGATTTTGTTTTTGGGCCTCGAAGTGAACAAAGAACAGCACGGTCAGGTAATACATGATCGCCGGGACCAGCGCCACCTTGATGATGGTCAGATAGCTGGTGTTGGTGAATTCCGCCATCAGAAAGGCACCGGCCCCCATAATCGGCGGCATGAGCTGTCCGCCGGTGGAAGCCGCAGCCTCGATCGCGCCGGCCACGTGGGGACGGTAGCCGACGCGCTTCATCATCGGTATGGTAAAGGAACCGGTCGCCACCACATTGCCGACCGCTGAGCCCGAGACCGATCCCATGAAGCCCGAGGCCACCACAGCGGTTTTGGCGGGACCGCCCGAGAAACGTCCGGTCAGGGCATAGGCCAGATCGATGAAAAAATTACCACCGCCGGTGGCTTCCAGCACCGCCCCGAAGAGCACGAAAACATACACGAAGGTGGCCGCCACCCCAATGGGCAGTCCGAAGATTCCCTCGGTGGTCAGCCACAGGGTGGTTGTGATGCGTTCGATGCTGTAGCCCTTGTGAATGATGAGCTCCGGCATGTAGGGTCCGTAGAAAGCATAGAGAATCGCCGTAATGCAGATGCCGGCCATGACCAAACCGATCACCCGGCGGCAGGCCTCCAGCACCAGAAGGGTGCCAAGAATGCTGATCACCAGATCGGCGGGCAGCCAGTCTCCCTGGCGCTCGAATATCGCATTGAGATTGACGCAGATGTAGATGACGCAAACGACGGACAACACGACCAATATCCAGTCGATAAAAAACCAGACCGTTAATTTGTCCTTGCGTGCACCGTTAAAGGGCGGTTTCAGCAGGAAGGTCAACGACAGGATCGCCCCCAGATGTATCGAACGCTGCACCAGCGCCGTCAGCGCTGCAATACCGGCGGTGTAAAGCTGGTACAGGCTCAGGCTGACCGAAATGATAACGATAAGCGCAGCGGTCAGGCGGATCAGCGCCGCCGGCCGGCCGGAAAACGGGTCCGGGCTGGTGCGATCAGCTTCGGATGGATTGTCTGTTGTAGGATAAGACGTTTCTCCAGGCATTCATCACTCCCCAACAATCGGTGTGGCTGGATGCCGAAAAAGACGGCGCCACCAGCCATATAACCGACTTACCGGTCGGGCCGTAAAGCGTACCGCCTGATGCGGCGCCACGGCCGACAGGTTGGTGCGGGTTCGACGCCAGATCACCGTATGATCCACGCCCCGGCTGCCGATTCTCAAAACAAAGTCCCCGGTCGGCATGTGCATGTCCTCGATGACCTCGTAAGGGCCGCGCTGGACCATGCGGCCCACCCCCGGCATGCGGCCCATGCCGGCGCCGAACTTCAAATAGCGTTCTTCCTCGATAAAGATGCGCCCCCCGTCATCCAGGCTGTGGGTTTCCCAGATAGGGGCATTTTCTACCGAATGATAATAATGGATGGTAAACCGCTCGCCTGGCTCCATTGGCAACACCAGCAGGGGCGGCCCCCCTTTTACCGGCAGGATCTTCAGCTCCAGGCCGCCCGGAGAAACCAAACCGAACCCGACCACTGCCAAGACCAAGCCGGCTGCCACGAACAGAAACAGCCGGCTTTTCCGGTTCAAGTCCTTCCTCCTATGGCATCAGATTGGCAGGCACGGCGATACCCTTTTCCTTCAGGTATTTGATCGTGCCCGGATGCAGCGGAATCGGTGAATACTTGACCGCATTTTCGGCCGTCGTGTAAGAAGCTGACGGATGAATCTTGAGCAGATAGCCCTGGTTGTCATACAGCGCTTTTACCAGATTGTAGACCAGGTCCTCTTTGAGCGAGGCCTGGCAGATCATCACGTTCCACACGCCGATGGTCGGAACGGCCTGATCGACCCCGTTGTATACACCGCCGGCCAAATCGACGGCGGAGTATTCGCTGTTGGCGGCCAGAATTTTTTTCTGCTGCTCCGGTGTAAAGGAAATAATGTGGATGTCGTGGGTGGTGGCCAGATCCAGAATCGAGCTGGTGCCGGGCCCCACCGACCAGAAGCCCACATCGATGGTGCCGTCTCTCAGGGCGTTGGCCGTTTCGGTAAACGACAGGCGGCTGTCGCTGTAAGAATCCAGGGGAATGCCCAGGGCTTTTAACACCGCCTCGGCCATGAAATTGGTGCCGCTGCCCGGGCTACCCGAGCTGAGTTTTTTGCCCTTGACCTGTTCGATGTCGGTGATGCCGCTTTTTTTCAGGGTAACCACCTGCAGCAGGTTGGGATACATAATCGCCATGGACAGGATGTCGTGCTTTTTACCATTGAACTTGGACAACCCGTTATATCCGGCCACCGCCACATCACCCATCACCTCGCCGATGACGGTTTCGCCTTTATGGGCCAGTTTGACGTTCTCCACACTGGCACCGGTGACTTCAGCCACCGCCTTGACGCCTTTAACGTGCTTGGTCCAGATCTCGGCCACACCCCCGCCATAGGGATAGTAGATGCCGCCGGTGCCGCCGGTGCCGATGGAAACAAATTCAGTACGCGCCAGCGCCGGTCCGGAAACCAGCAGGACAGAACATAATGCAATAATACCCACGAGGACAATTTTCGTGCCCAGCTTTTTCATGTTAGTACCCTCCTTCGTATCGACGTTAAATCAACAATCTTAATAGAACATTGGACGCTCAATTTGAATATAAGCAATCACATGCGCTTATTCGCTGATGGTTTGCACCACCACCAGAATTTTCTTGGATTCCTGTTCGGTCCCGATAAAGGGGATTTTGACGGTCTGCGCCTCGCCGGGCTTCACAAGCGGCGGTTTGCCCGTGCGCGGTACCAGGTGACCGGCGGCTTTACCCATATCTTCCAGGAAGATATTGACGCGATAGCGCAGCGGGGTGTCCGTTGGATTTTCAACCCCAACGGTGAAAATGAGCGCCGGCTGACCATCGTGCTTGCCCATGCTACAATCAAACTGGGTCAGCTTGGCCTCTGTGGCTACCTCCCATTTGATCTTGGCATCACAGTTGGTCTTTTCCGGTGCGCCCTTGCCGGCACAACCGATCAGCCCAAAGGTTACCACCAGACACACGGCAAGGACTGCCATCACGGATGCATTTTTCATTCGCTTCATCCTCAAACCTCCTTTTTTAAATAGTTTATCCCACGTTTGATTCACAGAAACCAGAAAACATAAAAGCCCCGTATTAAAACACTGAGGTGCGGGTCGTTTAGTGATAGTCAAACCTTGGATGATTCTACCACAATGGGTGGAAGTTATATCAACGGTCTTCGGATTTCAATCCAATGAATTCGTATTCAATATCAGGAATTTAGCATAGAAGTCAAGGTTTCGATTCGTGATTTCAGATTGTGGCTTTCGGATTTAAAGGCAAGGGGCAAAGGCGTTTGCATGCTCTGAAATAGCAAAGCTGACAGCCTCTATGCTATGCGCCATGCCCGATGCCATCATCATTCAATTGCCGCCGGCCACAGATAGTGAAAACCGGTTTGAATTTGGTTGAGGGCAACGGGGAGATCCATCGAGATGAGGGACAGCTTGCCGCCGTCATACTGAGTAGCGGTGTTGTAGATGTTGTCATCCGGGTATTCGGTGCGGCGGTAAACCACTATTTTTGCATCATCGGCCAGTCCGGCCAGCTTTTTGGCCCGGTCGATGGCATTTTCAATATACCCGACTTCATCCACCAGACCCAGTTCCAGCGCTTCATCGCCCAGATAAACCCGGGCGGTGGAAATTTGGGCCATCACTTCAGGCCCGAGCTTGCGATGCCGGGCAACTAGCTCGACGAACCTTACCCCCAGCCGGTCGGTCTGGGCCTGAAATATTTTTTCCTCCCCGGCCGATGTCGGCCGGAAGGGAGATCCCATATCCTTGTCGATCCCGGATTTGTTCACTTCAACGGCCACGCCGAGTTTCTGCATGAGGCCGGCCACTTTCGGTCGCGCGAAAATCACACCGATGGAGCCGGTAATGGTGGTTGGATGGGCCAGAATATAGTCAGCCGGCAAGGCGATGTAATATCCCCCGGATGCGGCCACGCCCATCAAGGCTACCACGATTTTGGCCCCGGTTCGGTTCTTGTACGTCGCAATTTCATTATAAAGAATATCGCTGGCGGTTACGGTGCCTCCCGGAGAGTCAATTTTTAGAATCACGGCTTTAACGTCTTCATCCGCTTCGGCCAGCCTGAGCTGAGAGACAACCTCCTGCACGACGCTGGGCCGGGTGCGGACCAATCCTTCCCGGGGTGAATCGGTTATGATACCGCGTATCGGAACCACCAGAATTTTCTCATCCTCCTTGCCCTCCAAGACATATTCCTGGAGAGGATCCGCCTGGCTCGGGAAAAGCCTGATCTTGGGAGCCTGGCAACCGACGATGGGTATAAGCATGAACAAAAGGGTGACGCTGAATAGCTTGCGCATTTTGGACCGCCTTCATATAAGTTGATCAGGTTTGCTGAGTTGATTAAGTTTACTGAGTTGAATGGCAGAAGTTCAGGCTGTTCGAACTTAATCAACTAATCAAGCCCTTGCTTTCATTACTGCCCAAAATAAGGGGCTTAAACTTGGGTGTCAAGAACTGGCCGCCGGGACAACCGTCTCCCGGATATTTTTCTTGACACCTGGTCAGGGTTGCTTTAAAAAGAATCCATGAACTTGGCGCATAACCATAATTTCAAACCTGAAGGATTCTGGTGGTGGCACAGCTTCTTGGGGGAGGCGTGCCCGCCGTAAACGACCTGAAAAAATAGCATCCGTTCAAACCGTGGGCCGCTTCCCGGGCCCGCGGTTTTTTTGTTTTGTCCCAAAACCGCGGCCGAAATTGGTCTGCGGTTTTTTGTCTTTTTTGATTTCGATTACACTTTGCCAATAGCATTTCGATAGCCGGGAAGTTTGCGACAATAGAAATCCCCCTGTCCCCCTTTTGGTAAAGGGGAACAGCAAATTGTGGAAAGGCGCATTAATTCAACATTTGGGACCGCAATGCAAGTAGCTGTAAAGCCTTCCCCCCTTTGAAAAGGGGGGTCAGGGGGGATTTTATAATATTGATCATTGGATAATACCTAATAAATGTACCATTATTAGCATCAAAAAAGCCAATAGCCATCTCAATAGTTAGGAGGTAACCCATGAACATTAAAGAAGCCATTCATAAAATTGTTGGCGGCAGCGACCTGACCGAGTCGGAAATGGAAGGGGCCATGCGGGGCATCCTTGCCGGGGAGACCACTCCTTCCCAGACGGGGGCATTCCTGTCCGCGCTGCGGATAAAGGGCGAAACCGTTGATGAAATCACCGGGGCGGCACGGGCCTTAAAATCCAAACAACTGCCGTTGCAGATTAACAACCATTTGGTCAATCTCGACCGCGACGACATCAACATCGAGGAAGAAACCATCCTGACCACCAGTGAAAACGGGGCCAAGGGTACGTCCACTTTCAACGTTTCGTCGGCGACTATCTTTGTGGCCGCCGGCGGTGGGGTGAGAGTGGTCCGGCAGGGAAATTGGCCCAAATACGGCTTCATCGGAGCAGCCGACGTCCTGCAGAACCTGGGCGTTAATCTGGATATTTCCCGCTCCGATGTGCAACGCTGCATCGACGAGGTGGGCATCGGGTTTCTGTTTGCTCCCATGCTCCACGGCATCATGCGCTATGTCGACGAGATTAGAGTGGAAATGGGCATCCGGACGATTTTCAATCTCATCGGGCCCCTGGCCAATCCTGCCGGTGCAGCCGCACATGTGCTCGGTGTCTATGAGCCGGCCCTGACCGAAAAAATGGCCCGGGTGCTGAAAAAGCTGGGGGCCAGGGAGGCATTTGTTGTTTTCGGCCAAGACACCTATGATGAAATCAGCATTTGCGGTCCGACAACGGTATCTCGTCTGGCAAACGGCGGCGTGCAATCCTATCAGCTTGATCCGCGGGAATACGGTTTTAAAACTTCGCCCGTTGAAACCCTGTTCGGCGGCAGCGCCCAGGATAATGCGCGCATTATCAAAGAAATATTGGAAGGCAGCCCGGGCCCTAAAAGGGACATGGTGGTATTGAATGCGGCCGCGGCCTTCGTCGCCGCCGGGCTGGACGGGGAACTGAAGGCCGGCATTCAGAGGGCGAATGACGTGATCGACTCCGGCAAGGCCAAAGCCAAGCTGGAGGCCCTGGTCAAATTCACGGCGGACTGTTCGTATTTTACGAGGAACTAACGGAGTCAACGGTGTCCGTTTAACTGTCACCCATGAATTTTTAAAGTATGCCCGGCCAATGGGGTATAATGTCGTCTACTAGTTTTTCTGTCAACGGCTGCATCTGTGAACCCGAGCCGGGTCGGGTGCCCGGGCAACGACCTTGTATTCTGCGCATGGACTTCTTGCATGCGGCGGCGGTTTATTGCTTTGCAATGGGGGCGCCTGCTTCCGCCGCCGGCAACCGCATGAATGTTGCTCCGCTGCCATGGCGCATTTGTGGTTTTTTGGGGGGGCTCTTTCTCTATCAAATTCAAGTGACGGTGCTTGCCCATCTTAAACCCTGCTTGGTCAATACCGTTTTTTGCATGATTCTCTTGACGAACCGGTTGAAATTCGGTTAATTGTTCCGGCAGTAGCAAGATAAGCCGACACGATCCTCCGTTCACTCGCTGACTTGTTATGACCGCTTCTGATTCAGCTTAATCTGCATTCGGCGCTTAATCTGCTCGCAAAGATCCACCCGGACAGCTGAAATTAAATTGGCGATATTGTTTTGCTGGTAAACAATTTATCAAATTTAATTTTCTGACCACTTCATCTCGAATTATTTTCACCGTTTCCAATTTAGTTATGGCCCGTTCTGGTTGGTCGTTTCGTAAAATACCGGAACGCTCTGACGACACTTAATCAGGGAAAGGAGGACAAACCATGTTGAAGGAATTTAAAGAATTTGCCATGCGGGGCAATGTGGTTGATATGGCCGTTGGCATTATCATCGGTGCTGCCTTCGGCACCATCGTCAAATCGCTGGTTGCCGATATCATCATGCCGCCCATCGGCCTGCTGCTGGGCAACGTCGATTTTTCGAATCTATTTATCGTCCTGAAAGGTGCTGCCGCGGGCGACGCCTTTGCTTCCCTGGCAGACGCACAGAAGGCCGGGGCCGTTACGCTCAACTACGGTCTGTTTATCAACACCATCATCAGTTTTCTGATTGTGGCCTTTGCCATCTTTTTGCTGATTAAAGGGTTGAACAAAATGAAGCGCGAAGAAGAGGCACCGCCGGAAGAACCGACTACCAAAGAGTGCCCGCGTTGTCTGTCAACGATACCCATCAAGGCAACCCGCTGTGCCCACTGCACGTCTGAATTGGAAGCAGCCTAAATACTCACCGGCAGGCTACGTGTTAAATGCTGCCATGGATACAGGTGTCAGGCCGGGCCGGACGATAGGATCTGATAGACTTGGCACAAACAGCGCTGCAATGGATTACAATGATTCAGTCTGGCCTGATTCCCTAATTATGCGGGCTCTGTGAGCGAACGCGCCTGGAAGTTCGCTCACGGCACCCGTTTGGGGCTGCGAACGGTCAGCGCATTTGATCGTTAAAATTTTGCTAAAAATTTTTATGGCATATTGATTATTTTGTCCGGGGTGACTACTATTAGACCTCAAATATTATAAACGCTTCTGGAACTGAACATAAAAAGGACAATGAGATGTCAGCCCGTTTTCAAGGCTGTGCTTCATTTTTATTAGATATTATTATTTATAAATAAATTCATATTGTTATAGAAAAATACCCCGTCCCTTGGAACGGGGTTTGTTTATGGGTGAAGCAAACCGGTTACACCCATGCGGTTTATGAGATAATTGTCGACGCTAAAGCCATTTCTGATACGGTCGATAACAAAATTATAACCTACAACATAAATTAATATTCCGGCGTTCAAAGCACGGTCTCAGTACATGCAAAATATTCATAGCGTTAATCATGTCACCTCCACCCGGATTATCGCCCACCGGGGATACAGTCAAAAATATCCGGAAAACACCCGTGTCGCCTTTCAGGCCGCCGTGAAAGCCGGCGCAGCGATGATCGAGCTGGATGTCATGTTGAGCCGGGACCGCAAGCCGGTGGTGATTCACGACGCCACCCTGGAGCGCACCACCAACGGACACGGTGCGGTGAGTGATTTCACGGTGGCCGACCTGAAAAAGCTGGATGCCGGTAGCTGGTTCGATCCAATCTATGCCGATCAGCGATTGCCGGAATTATCGGAGGTGCTCGATCTGGTTGGCGGCCGGACAAGCTTGAATATCGAATTAAAGGCCCAGGCCTATGAGCACCATCATCTGCCGGATGCCATTGAAAAACAGGTCGTGGCCATGGTCAAAAAGAAGAATTTAACGGATTCCGTTCTGATTTCCAGCTTTGAGATTGACTTCCTGGTGCAGATAGCGTCCATGCCGGACCCGCCGGCCATTGCCCTTATTTCAGATATTCCAGCCAGCAGGCGCATCCTTGAGCTCTGCACCCATTTGAAGGTATTTTCCTGGCATCCGGATTATCGAATTGTGACACTGCGGCAGGTGGAGATGATGCATGCGGCCGGCATCAAGGTGTTTCCCTACAACGTCAACACCTTTGAAAATTACGTGCAGATGGTGGACCTGAAGGTTGATGGCGTGATCACGGATGATCCGATTGCGGCCGCGCAATGGTCACGGAACCGCAATGCCGCCTGAATAAATATACGATCTCAATCCCAAAAACGCAAAGCCCACCCAAATCCACTTTGCTTGACACGCAAAATCCCGGTTTTATTCTACTGCTGTTGAATTTCGTATACTATCTGGCCCAAACCTCGAAACCAGGAGGCCACTATGAAAACCATCATCGAACCGTTTAAAATCAAAAGTGTCGAACCGTTGCTTTTTACCAGTCCCAGGGAAAGGGAAGCCATTTTAAGAAAGGCCGGCTATAACCTTTTCGCCATTCAGGCCAAAGATGTTTTAATCGATCTGCTGACCGACAGCGGCACCACCGCCATGAGT
>JAFDCJ010000371.1 GCA_019312835.1 Deltaproteobacteria bacterium | reverse complement strand
CTGGACCGACCCGCTGGACCTGCCCTTCAGCATTTTGAATGACGGATGCTCCCTGCAGACCCTGGCATCCCAGCGGACCTGTACCCTGCTGGTTCGGTTTGCGCCCACCGCCCAGGGTGCCTTCAGCGACACCTTTGACATCCCCTCCAATGACCCCGATGAAAATTCCGTGACCGTCATTGTTGACGGCGACGGCAAAGGGTTGAATGTCTCTATCAATCAGGTAGGTACGAACTGCCCGAATGTGCCCCCAGCGGTAACGCTCTATATTACGGTCGCGGATGATACCGGTGACCCCCTGTCACTGTTAACCAAGGCCAATTTCTCACTTTTTGAAAATGGTATAGCAATTGCTCCTGGTGACGTTAGCTTTGACGACACGGTCACATCACCCAAATCCATTGCCCTGGTTTTGGACATAAGTGCGAGTATGGAGTTAAGGGATGCGATCGATGAAATGCAGGCAGCAGCCGTGAGTTTTGTCCAAAATCTAACTGACCCTCGGGATGAGGCCGAGATTATCCGCTTTGCCAAAAGCATCGAACCGGTCCCGATGCCGGTGTTTACAACCGATAAGGCTGCTTTGGAAGCAGCGATAAACACCGATCCCAATATTAATCCGGTTGAGTTCAGGGATGGAACGGCTATGTATGATGCTGTGTCGAAGGCCGTCACCGATACCGCCGCACGGGGCATCGACCGACGACGGGCGGTGGTGGTGATTGCCGACGGCCGGGACAACAGCTCCTTTATCGAGCTCAACGAGCTCATCGAGCAGGCGCTTGACGACGGCGTGCCCGTTTTCACCATCGGCCTGGGGGATGTCAACGCCGAAAACATGCAGCAGCTGGCGGACGAAACCGGCGGGCAGTATTATTTTGCGCCGGATGAAACCGAACTGCAGGTAATTTACGATCAGATTTCGGAAATTATCAGCAGCCAGTATGTCCTGGAATACAGCTCTGCCTCTGCCTGCGGTGATACCATCAGCCTGGATGTGGTCGTCGACGACGGCAGTGGTTTGCAGGGAGACGATTCAAGGGATGTTATTTTAAATTAATTGTATTCCGGGATTGTTTCGGATTTGAGTTTTGGAATTTGAGATTTATTTGTGATTTGTAATTTGGGATTTAGCCCATTTCATTCTGGACGAGAATATACAACTTGATCTGTCCGGGTTTTCTAATTTACATCTGGAAGATAATGTATCGGCTCACTCCGCCTCCAGCATCTCCTCCACCGCCAGCTGCACCATCTCCGAGGCCATCACATAGGCCGTATTGACCCTGCCCCAGTCAAAAAAGAAGACGCCGTCGTCCCCCCGGTTGTGGCTCTGGGCTGCCCAGACCACCTCCCGGCTGTTTTTTTCGAAAATTTCGGCTGAAAAAACGACTTTCGGTTTGGCCGCCATTCCCTGGAAATCCTGGTAATCCATAACTTTCCCGCTGAGGATCAGATCCGCCGCCAGCAGGCCGGAGATCGAACCGGCATCGGCCAGGGAGATGCCGTCTCGCATGATAACCCTCCCTTTTAGCAGGGCCTGCCGGACAACACCGGGTTCAATGACACGCCAGTTTTCATTTGCCAGCAGCTGTCGGACAAAATGAAGCGCCATGATATCGCCGGCAAATTTTCTTTCACTGAGATTGAAAAACGGCATGACGGCCACCGCATAGGACATGGCCGGATCCATCACGGGAGACCGAAAAATCACTTTGGGCCGATGTTTTCCCTGGGGTGCGGCGGCATCAACCGGGGCCCGGCCGGTTGACCGAAATTCGGCAAAGGATGTCATGATCCGCTGGATGGCTATCCTCATCAGGGTGTCGGGGTTCTCGATCATACCGAGATCGAGAAGCCCCGGCGAATCGTCACCCGCCAGTCCGGCGCCGTCCATCCATAAAATCCGGATCCGGTGTCCGGTGGTGACCAGCCGGGCGGTTAAGGCTATTTTGGGCGGGACAACATCGCTGTAATGCTCCAGGGA
Organism: Deltaproteobacteria bacterium; assembly: GCA_019312835.1. GTDB lineage: Bacteria > Desulfobacterota > Desulfobacteria > Desulfobacterales > JAFDCJ01 > JAFDCJ01. The sequence goes on along the minus strand of JAFDCJ010000371.1, from coordinate 23,983 downwards.
GGTGATGAAAACCGCATCGGCCCCGGTCTCCTGCTCGATGGCCAGGGCCGCCGACGGATCGAGGCCGCCTATATAACGAATCCGGTGGTTGGCAAAAGCGTCCTCAAGGCGCTGATCATCGATAAGAATTTCGCCGTCCGCCTCGAGAATGTCTATCATCTGCTGCCGAATATATTTGAGATGCGCAGGCGTTGCGCTGAGGTTAAAGACCGGGAAAACGGCTATTTTAAGCCTGCTTTGAGCCCCGGAGGCCTTGTCATCCGCCGCGTGATTCGGCCCAGCCCCGGCCGCAAGGCCGATGAGAACTGCCAGAAGAACAAAACCGAGTCTAATAGAAAAGCTTATTGATAAGATCATTGATGGCCGCATCGGTAACATCTTCCATGGGCCGGCCACCGCCGCCAAACAGTCGATCCATGGTGCTGACCCCTCCTTTGGTGGTGGATGCCGTCCATACCACCTTGCGGGATTCTTTTTCTATCATTTGCAGGCTGACGGATATGACATTGGCGGTTGTCGTTCCGGACCTTACCTGACCGTACTCATTCACAACCCCCGTAATCACCGCGTCCGCCTTGATGATGGCCGCCAGCTTGGCGATGTCATCCGCCGAAGGAATCGTCGGGGCTTCAATGCCGGCCCTCTTAATCCCGCGCACGACCTCGCCGGAGGGAATCACATACACCACACCGGTGGCAAGGAGGCTGGTCATAAATGTATTTCGAACCCGGGCAGCGGCCAATCTGTCGGTGGTGAGGTTTTCAAAAGGCATCACCGCGACCGTGCGCAGGAGCGCAAAATCCATATCCGGATCATGGTAGCTCTCAGAAATATTGGACCCACCGCCACCGCCACAGGCAGTCAACAGGACAGGGGCCAGGACCAGGGACAATATGCAAAACCGGTTTATTCCGCTTAGGAACCATTTAACCATAACGATTTCCTTTGATATCCTTCACATCAACCCATTCGTAAAACATACCGTTTGAAAAATTAAAGTTCAACACACATTATATAGCTTCTTTTGTCTTTTCGATCAACTTTCGATTAGAAAATTGTCTTTAACTCCGCATTGAAGATATTGGATTCTATTTTCTGTATATCGGAATCGTCCGTCGTCCAATTGTAAGTGGCCTCCAGGGTAAAAAGCCTGCTAATGGTCCATATCAGCCCCGGACCGATGACGGTTTGTTCCTGGTTGTTTTCAGATATCAACACCTGGTTAACGTTGAAAAACAGTTGCAGATCGCCGTCCCGAAAAGGCGACCAGTTCAGGGTGTATTGCTGAAACAAATCGGTATCACCGTCACGGGTGACACCGTTTACCTTGCCGAAAAGGGAGAGGTTGCTAAACGGCGTGTAAAAAACCTGCACATCCCATTTGCTTTCATCCTTCGGCCCGATATCCGCATCGGATTGCTCGGTGCGTTTAAATGAAAAATTCGCATTCACGTCCAGGGTTGGATGGGGCTGGAAGTTGGTTCCCGGTCTGATGATGCTGCTGGTGATTTTCTCGCCCGTGAAAATCTCTTCCCAGGTGTAGCCCATATCCAAAAATGCACTCCAGCCCCGGTACAGGGCGGCATTGCTGCGCAGAAATACGGAATTTTGATAGGCCGTTCCAAATTCATCATCATCTTCGTAGCGGCCGGTATAAGTGAGGGACTGATCAAACGTTGGCAGCCAGGTCGCCCTCAACGATGCCCCGTAGGTGTAATTGGTCTGATCTTGATCTAAAACCGAAGTGTCAGTCCGCTGGCCGTTGACGTTGGCGGAAAACACGCTGTTGAAAGTATGGTTGAGATAGGCGCTGTTGGACAACTGCGTTCGCTGGTCATCGCCGGGGTCATTGTCCTGCTGGCTGTAAAGCAGGTTGTAGTTGCCGGTGGTTCGTGCGCTGATACGACCCCTCAGATTGAAGTTGACGTTTTGGTCCGTAACGCTGCTATCGGTCGAAACATCCGCCCCGGTCTGGGTAATAAATGCCTGCATCTCGGTGACAAAGATATTCGGGAAGCCGGCAGCACCGATTACGGTCGGCGACAGGGGCCGGGTGACAACCTTGATAAAGCGCGTGTTGACCACCGGGAAGACGATTTCAAAGCGGTTGTCAAAGGTTGGAAAATCGGCCGGTGCCACCGTCGTCACCAGGGTCCAGGTGCTCAGGTCGTTATTATCCGGGCTGGTGTAGATCGCCCACGAGAATGAATTGGCAACAATCGTGTCGAGCCGGCGATCGACCCAGACACGTATTTGATCCACCGCCTGGGGAAACCCCAGGTCGAGCCCGATGTTGAGCTGCTGGGTTTGATCGCCGTCCGTTCCAATATCCAGACCGGCGGAGGCGATCAGATTGCCGTCAATGAGTGCCGGGTTGAGACTCAGCGCCGGTCCGTCTTCGGGGGAGTTGTCCAGCGAGGAGAGACCGGCGCTGCGCAGCAGGGGATTTTCCACGAATCCGGTATCAGAGGAAAACTCAAATGAATTGTAATTGATGGAATAGGCGGTGCTCATGGACAGGCGCTCGTTCAAAAAATTTTGATTATATCCGATTCTGCCGAAATGCGTCTGCTGCAGCGTATCAAAATCCAGGGTCCTTTCTGTGCTGTCGACCCGGGTGTAGGTATAGTCAAGGTTCAGAGTTTCCAGTGGACGCCATGAGCTGTCCAGCAGGAGGGTGTCCTCAATCTGGTCGATGGTTTCGGGATCGTCGTAAGTGTGGACACGGGTGTAACGCAAATTCCAGTTCGGATAAAATTCCCCGGGCGTCATTCCGACCGATCCGGATATCTCATCCCGATCGGCCCGGGTTTTCGGAAGGTCGGTTATCTTTTCCTCGCGTTTGCGCTTGCGGACCGACAGCCCGGCATTGTAAAGCGGGTTGTCCAGGTTGAGCTCGGCATAGGGGCGCAGGATTTCCTCGTCAACATCAATTTCGTTGCCTTCGGTGTCGGACCATAACTGATTGAATTCATAGATGGCCCCGGTTTCGAAATTCAGGTAGGGGAAAAACCGTTTGGATACATTGAGGTTATAGCGCTGGTCGAACCGGTAAAAATCCGTATCAATTGTTTCGCCGGTTGCTTTCAATGTAGTACGGGTGTCGGACTGTGTGTACAGGTGGTTGGCGTTAAACCGGATCCCATCGGCCCGGGCATTCGACATCAAAAGGCCGGTGAAAACGGGAATAACCAGTATCAAACATATATTAGGAAAAACAGCCCGATGCATACCCTATCTCTCACCCATGACCACCACGGCATAAGCGCCCTCACCCGTTTCCAGTTCGGCCATTGGTTGCTTGCTGATAAGATTTATTTTCAGCAGTCTGTTTTGATCTGAAAAAGCCGCTAGCAAGGCGCGTTCCTGTCCGTCAATGGTCATGAAAACGGCCCGGCCGCCGACCCGGAAATTGTCCACCAGTTGAGCTGAAAACGGGTCGATGACCGAAACTTCACCACCGATACTTTTGCCGATATAGATCAGACCGGTCTGATCGTCCACCCGAATGGAAACCGCCCCGGTGCCGATGAATATTTTTTGGGCGATGGCAAACCGCAAGCGATCAATGACCGTGATGTAGGGCCAGTCACCGCTGATGACATAAAGCCTGTCGCCTTCCCGATTAAAGGCGCCCCTGAGCGGACTGGCCTCAACCGCGATAGTGACCGCCAGCCGCCTCTGGGTCAGGTCCACCACCGAAATGGTTTTTGAGCGCGTGTTAAAAACATAGACCTTCACACCGGTGGGATCCATCGCGGCCGAGGAAGGCTTTTCACCGACTTTGACGCGATCGATTTCGATCAAAGAACGGGCGTCAATGATACTGACCGTATTGGAGCCCTGGTTGACGGAAACCAGAGTCCGGCCGTCGGGTGTCAGCTCCAGCCAGACCGGATGATCTTTGAAATTCAGTTTCAGGCGGTTGACAATCTGCAGATTGAAGACGTCGATGACCGCCACCGAATCATCCCGCGCCGCCGCCACATAGGCCCGGGTGCGCAATTGATCGATAGCGAGCCCGGTGGGTCCCGGATCGGTGGCGATCGCGTTGACAACCTGCATCGTCTTTTTATTGAAAACCGCCAGGGTATTGGATGCGGGAATACTGACGAAGCCGGTGAGATTGATAAGGGGCCGGCCGGCCGGCACCAGGGAAAAAACCGGCGTGAACCTGATCCCGGCGGTTAAGATTCCGGACGGATTAAGGCTCAGAAAGAGGGCCGAGGCCTGTCCGCGGTTGATGTCATAGGCCTGCTCGACGCGCAAGGGCTCCTCGGAGACCAAAAGGGCAACCTCGCCTTCGTCGGTCTGGACGAAGGCCTTTCGGACCTGAACGGATATGCCGGCATAGGAACCCGGCGGCAGGACCCCGGATGCCAGCAGCCGCTGACGCCCGGTGTGGTCGGCCCCTTTTATGTCGCTTAGAGAAAGGGACAGGGGAATTTCAAGCCCGTCGTTGCCCAGGGCCGAAATCCCGCCGATGATGAAGCGCAGCCGGTTCGTCTCCTGGGGCAGGGCCTGGAGATAGACAATCAATTCGCCCTCTTGAACCAGGGGTCCCTTATGAGCTGGCGCGCGCTGGAGAGATTGATCAGGAAAACAGCTGCCGATGAAAAGAAGCAGGACAAAAACAACACCGTATCGAGCGCGTGACATCATTGGAAACCTCTACCGGTTTGGGCTGAAAAAAGATCGCCCAATTAAAAAGCTTCGCAAGATCCGATAAGGAAAAAATGAATCGTGGTTCGTCGCACCCACAAAAATGAGCATGTACCGGGTAAAGCCTGAAGATGGCTCCCCTGGGAAATTTATTGATTGGGGGAGCGGCTTTCCGGCCGTGATCACAGGCCCGGGGACGAATGGTGCATCGCGGCTGGAAAGCCGCTCCCCCATATCACCTGTAAGTGATATATCATTATTTGCCTGGTTCAGTCAAAAAAATGGCTGTCGGCCATAAGCCGCCAGCCAGATGATTACGCACCATTACAGATCAAATTAATCCTGTATATGGCATTTGTTGCACAAACTTCGCTGCACCTCGTTGTAACGCGTCTCGACCTTCGATCCGTAGTAGCTGGCCAATTCATCGCCGGCCACAGCGCCCGCATCGGAGTCCTTGGGATGGGAGTCGACCAGAAATTCCGTTTCAAAATCCCATCGTCCGGCATTCGGAAAGGCCGACACATGGGCCCGGTGGCATGACAGACACATGACGTTCGAGCTTGAATTCGGACCCGCGCTGCTGGTTTCGTCCAGATCCGCCGTGCTGTCGATTTGCCGCTCGAAAGGCACAAACTGATCGTATGCATCATCTGCAGAGCCGCTCAGATCACCCGTGGCAACATAGGCGTTGTAGTTCAGGGCAATGTTGCCCTGGCCCAGCGTGGCCGTGTTGGCTGCAGGGTGCTTGTGCTCGCCCTTGCCGCCGGCCAGAAATTTCGTGTGGCAGGTGGCGCACCACTCGGACATGCCCTTGCCGTAGTCGGTGTGACGCGTGTCAGATTCCCCTGCCGAACGGAACGTATCCGTTCTGGCAATCGGCGGCCTGACGTTATACTGTACGCCGGGACCCGGCATGTATCCGATGTCGGCCAGGAGTCTGAAGTTGCCCACATCGGTGGTGGCGGTGGGCTGAGCGCCGTAAGAGCCGGATTCGGCAATCGGTCCGATCTTGTCGACCTTTTTGCCATGGGGGTCATGACAGCTGCTGCAGGCCAGCCAGGCTGACTGGAACTCCCCGCCGGGGGCCTTTTCCAGAACAGAGTCCTGGACCAGCCCGTAGTCGGCGGCAATGATGTTGTGGCCAAAGCTTTCACCTTTGCGGGTAACCGGGTTGCCCCGGACTTCCCAGGTAAATGTCTTTTTCAGCCATTGGAAATCTCCGCCCGGGGTCAGATTGGTGATGGTGGCTGTCGGGCTGAGAACATGGTAGTACCCGGTGCCTTCGTGGCAAACCAGGCAGGTGGAGCTGGGGTCGGTGCCCTTGGTCAGGCTGTCGCCGGTAACGCCCACAGTACCACCCTCGATAATAGACTTGCCGTCTTCCGAGTTGTGCATGGTATGGCAGCCGTCACAGTGTGCCACGCCACCGTCGTGAAACGCCTGCGCCGTAACGCCGAAACCAAGGCACAGCAGGACTGCTGCCAGCAATCCCAGAAATAAATTAATTTTTTTCATCCAATTTCCTCCTTCCTCTCTCCGGCAGCCCGGCCATCCTTGTCATTATGTTCGGATCCGTGGGCTTTGTGCCGCCACCTTTCAATGGGTTTACCTTTATGCGGAGGAATCTTTGGGGTTGTGTGGTTATTTGTTAACGTTAAAAACACTCCCAATGCAACTTGACCTCTTATTCATCACCTCCTTTCTTTTTGATTCAGCACGCCGGGTGCTGCAGGTTGTTATTCGTAGGTTATCTTAAATACGCTGACTCCCCGGCTGCTGAGCTGGGACACATACAGCCGGTTGTCAGCATCTATCAACAAATCCCGGGGGCCTGTCAGATTGTCGGGTTTGGAACCGCGATAGCCGAACTCCTTGACAAATCGATGGTTCTTATCAAAAACCAGAATGGCATGCTTCAGGCGATCGGATACATAATAGTAACCCCGGTCATCGGCGACGATACCGCCGGTGTTATTGAATCGTCCGGGAGCGCTTCCCGGGCGGCCGAAACCGGATAACTTGCCATCCGGCGTCAGTTTGAAAGCGGCAAAAAGCACCGGAACCGTAAAAAGGATGTTTTTTTCATGATCGACGCTGAATCCGCCGATGGCCGTCTGGATCCGCTTTTTCTCATCGACCTCGGTCAGAGACGCCAGATCGTAACCCATCAGGGCAACGCCGTTGGCGTCGGTCACCAGCAACCGCATGGCACGGTTGTCCAGCAGGTAAAGCTGTTCATGCCGGTAAACCATACTGCCCGGAGAAAAACTTTCAAATCCGGACGGCAGACCCTTTAAGGTCAACTCGGACTCAAGCTCGCCCCTGTAATTGCATACGTAGATGGTGTTTTTTGAAATCGTCTGGTTGATGACGAGAATGTTGCCGTTTTCGGTATTCACGGCCGCAATGATCGAGCCGAGGTTCCAATCATCGCCGAACCGATAAATTTCCATGCCCTGGGCATTGAATATCCGCACGCCGCCATTGCCCATGTCGGTAACATAGAGTTCCTTGCGGTCTTCATCAAAATGGATTCGTGCCAGGTTCGAATGCACGAGGCCGGCAAAATTAGAGAGGCTGTAAATGTAATCGGTCTGTACCTCCGCCTGAACATGCACCGCTCCGATCCCCGTAAAAGTGACTGCCGCTAAAATAACGGCAACCGTCCACTTAAGCATAGTGCGTAGTATGTTCGATTTGAATTCGCCTGACATGACAACCATTTTCCCGGGGTTAAATTCAAGTGTCCGGGTCAAAATATTGCAATGAGCATGCCATGGAATACGGTTGTCTATTTATTATTTAATATCAGAGCGTTACATTCCAGAACCTGTTTTCGCGCTTGCGGTCGTTAACCCGATCTGGTGAAAACACCATATCGGTGCGGTGATTTCACCATGTAGCGCCGGGCCAGCAGCCATCCCGCTGCGGGCGCCCGGATGCCGCTTTGGGATCGCCCGCAGGGGGAATCCATAGCATTGCGGCGGTGATAGCAAAGCGGTGTAGCGCGATGATTGCTGACAAACATCCGGCCAGATAGATTTGGTATGGTAATTGCTAAAGGTATTAACCTTGCGCCACCGGAGGGTTGGGACAATCTACGTAACATCTCTTATTTGCCTTGACGGGGGTGGCGCCTGTTTCAGGATGGAAACTGATTGATATTATGCAAAATCGACTAAAATCAGCTTGTAAAATCGGCTCAAGTATGAGAAATTTTTCTCCTCGCTTACACTTAAAATTCGTTACGCTTCATCCAAGGTATCCCATGCAAAACCTCAAGAACGCTTCCGCCCTTGCCCTGACGCTGGTGCTCCTTCTGTTTTCCGGGGCCCGGGGGCTTGCCGCTGATGAAAAACTGCCGGTCATCGATGGAAAACAAGCCGTGGCCACCGTTAATGCGGAGCCGATTAGCCTGGAGGAGCTAAACCGGGCAATCGCCGCCTCCCATTCAAACCGGCCCAGAGGGGATAAAGCCGGCCGGATCGATTATTCCGCTATTATGGAGCGGCTGATAAACACCCGGTTGATTTTGCTGGAAGCCCGAAATATGGGACTCGATGAGTTGCCGGAAATAAGATCTGCGGTGGATCAATACTCCCGGGAAGCGTTGATGGAGCTTTTGCTTAAATTTCATGTCGAGGATATCAGGGCCGATGAGGAAGATGTCGAACGGCTTTACAAAGCGGCCGTAAAAGAATGGAAGTTGAAGTCCATCCGCTTTAAGAAAGAATCCGACGCCAAGGAGGTGGAATCCCAGCTCACGGCCGGCGCTGATTTTGATGCGATTGTAGAAAAGGCGGTCGAATGGGGCACCGCCGAAGCGGATGTGGACGGCGTCTATTTGAAAACCGAGGACCTGGCACTGCCGGTGGCCGGAATCGTTTCAGAAATGGAGGTCGGGTCTGTCAGCCCGGTGCTTTCGATCGGCAAAAAAGGATTTATCATTTTTAAGCTCGAAGACATACAATATCCCGCGGAGGTAAATCCCATTGCCAGGCAACAGGCGCAGCGCCAGGCACTCGACCAGAAAAAGGTGGAGGCCGCCCGCAATTATTACCAAGAGCTTAAGCAACGCTACGCCAAAGTGGATGAATCCCTTTTTGCAGAACTGGACTATGAATCCAGCGAGCCGGGATTCGATAGATTGCTGCAGGACAAAAGAGTTCTGGTCGAAATCAAGGGTGAAAAACCGATCACGGTTGGCGATTTTACCCAGGCCGTCAAAAATGAATTCTACCACGGCATCGAGCTGGCCATTGCGGCCAAAAGAATCAACAAGAAAAAGAGCACCATCCTGGAAAACAGGCTTCAACGGCGGCTGCTGCTGCAAGAGGCACTGAGAAAGGGTATCGACAAAACGGACGAATATCGGCAAAAAGTTGAGGAATACGAAAATTCAGTCCTCTTCGGCATGTTCATCAAAAAGGCGGTCGCCCCAGATATCAAACTGACCCGGGAAGAGCTGCAAACCCATTATGAAGAACACGTGAAAGAATACACCGACCCTGAGATGATGCGGATTAAAAGCCTTGTTTTCGACAAAAGAAACAACGCCGTGGATGCCATCGCGAAACTGAAAAAGGGAACCGACTTTAACTGGCTGGGCGCCAACGCCGAAGGCCAGGTGGATCCGGCTACCAAAGGGCTGCTGAGGCTGGAAGGCAGGCCGGTAACGGTAAAAAGTCTGCCCGAAAATATTAAAAAAGCCCTGACGGGAAGCCGGGCCGGGGATTTCAGGCTGTATGAGAGCCCAGAAAGCCATTTTTATGTACTGTATGTCTTTGACATCATCCCAGCCAGGCGGAAGCCCTTTGAAGCGGTCAGAGAGGATATTGCGAAAGCGGTTTACCGGGAAAAAACCAGACAAATGGTCGAACTCTGGGCCGCGCAACTCAGAGACTATTATCCGGTGGAAATTTATCGTGCGGATTTAAGAAAATAACACCTGGCATACGAGATTTGGATTGGACGCGAGCATCGAGGGATGCAATTTAATCCTGAAGCAACAGCGGAACAGGTTTTGAAATAGGGATGGACATCAATCAAAAGCCACTCATTCAAAAATGTATAACCATCGGGACCCTTTTGCTGTTTGGCGCCGGACTGTTTTATTTTATTTCCTGTGCACCGACGCCCGCCAAACGCAAAACGGGAAAGTTTGTGCGCAAGCAATGCCTGGATTGTCACACCGAGTTTGCCGCCAAATATCTTTCCATGCAGAAAGTCCATGCGCCCGTCAAAGAAACCAAATGCGAGGACTGTCACCTGCGACACGGCATCGTGCCCAAGCTGCTGTTAAAACGGGAAGGCAACCAGACCTGCTTTAAATGCCATGACAGCGCCAAAATCGGGCTGGAAAAAGCGGTGGTGCACAGCGCGCTGAAGAAAAAGCAGTGCATCAGCTGCCACAACCCGCATGCATCCCAGACCAACCCCCTCTTAACGGCCCCCGGCCGGGAGCTTTGCTATCAGTGTCATCAAAAACAGCGTTTTGAAAAGAAAGTGGTGCACAAGCCCCTGCAAACGGAACCCTGCTCATCCTGTCACCTCGCTCACAGTTCGGATCAGGCGAATCTTCTTAAAACCGGTGAGGTATCGCTGTGCCGCTCCTGCCACACAGTTGAACAGTCTGCGTTCAAGACCGCCCATCGGGATTATCCGGTCCAAACAGCTTCCTGCAACAGCTGTCATAATCCGCACTCATCGGTGCAGCCCAAACTCCTGAAAACCAGCACCCACGAGCCGATGGCCAAAGCCGAATGCACGAAATGCCACGATGCCGCCGCCTCTCAAAAGCCCTTTGCTGTCAGCCAGAAAGGCAGCGACCTCTGTCTGGAATGCCACAAGCCATCAGCGCTGAAGGCCGGTGGCAAGATGGAACATCCGCCGTTTACCGACGGCAAGTGCAATAGCTGTCACAATCCCCATGCCTCCGAGAGTCCGACCCTGCTTGCCAGACCGGGCAACAGCCTGTGCTTTTCCTGCCACACGGATAGAAATCTGGCGCTTAAAAGCCCGCACAAGGCGGTAACGGACGACCGCGGATGTCTCTCATGCCATAAAAGACACGCCGCCAGCAATCGCAAACTGCTTTTGGCCCCGGAGGAAAAATTGTGCTTCACATGCCATGAAAAGACCAAAGCGGCTGAGGCAAGCCACACTCGTCACCAGCCTTTTGCCGAGGGCACTTGCAGTGCCTGCCATGACTCCCACGGGTCCAATTTTTACGGCATGTTGAAAAACAGGACCGACACGGTGTGTTATTCCTGCCATTTTGACGCCGAAGTAAAGTTTCTCAAGACCAATACCCACAAACCGGTCGTCGAGGGCAATTGCGAGAGCTGCCACCGGTCCCACGGTGCGGCCAACAAGAGTCTCCTTGCGACCCGGAAGGATGACCCCCAATTGTGTGTCAGCTGTCATGGCGACCTGATGAAGCCGGTTGAAGTCGGCTCCAATCACGCGTTTTTTAAAAACGGCCGGTGCCTGAAATGCCATGAGGTCCACGGCAGCAACAACGCCGGGATGACGGTCTCCAAGCAGGGGTTTTTGTGTTACTCCTGCCACGGCACCGATCCCGGAAGGGAAGTCAAGAACAAAAAAAGCCAGCACGATCCGGTTGTGGCAGGCGAGTGCACGCGATGCCACAGCCCCCATAAAGCCAACCTGGGGGATCTGCTCCTGGCGGATTATCCGGATCTGTGCCTGACCTGCCACACGGATCTCAAAGCCAGGATGTTCCCTGAAAACAACGACAGCGCTGAGGGAAATAACGGGCAGGGCGCCGGCGAGAAACCCGGGGAGACCGCCGCGGCGAAAATTTATGTGCATGCCCCCTCTGATCTAAAAAATTGTCAGACATGCCACAAACCCCATTTTTCAGAGCAACTGGATTTGATTGTCAAGCCGATTCAGCCGCTGTGCGGCAAATGCCACGACTACAAAACGGCACCTTTCAGGGAGGCTCATTTAAACATAGACCCCGGCAAGATGGATTGCCGCAAATGCCATGACTCCCATACCTCGACGGACCCGAAGTTTTTCAAGGCGAACAGCCACAAGCCTTTTGCAAACAGAACCTGCAAGGATTGTCATATTATCGAGATGCCATGAGATTAAGTTGTATACCATACCGCTGCGCCTTTATCCTCGCCCTTGGCATGATGAGCTATCTCATGATGGCCGCTCCGGCTGGCGCAGCCAATCAATTCAAGCTTAAACCGGGCGCCCAGGGAACAATTTGCCTGAAGTGTCATACGACGTTTCAAAAAACCCTGAAAAGCCGTGCCGTTCACTCACCGATCAAAACCGGCAACTGTTCGGACTGCCATAACCCGCATACATCTTCACACAAAATGCTGCTGTCCTCAGATATTTCCGAGCTTTGCAACAGTTGCCATAAAGAGGTTTTGCCCGCCAAAGCCCGCAGCAGCCATAAAATTGTGGCCCGGGGCGAATGCTTAAAATGCCACGAATCCCATGCCTCGGATAACAAGTTCATTCTTAAGAAGCCAGGCAATCAGATCTGCTATGAGTGCCACCAGGATGTCGACAAAGAAGCCAAGGGTATGCGGTTTAAGCATAAGCCCATGATGACCGGCGAGGGCTGCATCAGCTGTCATGATCCCCACGCTTCGGTCAGGGCCGACAATTTACTGAAAAAGACCGTACCGACCCTGTGTAAGGGCTGCCACAAAACCAATCAGCCGACTTTTAAGCGCAAGCACCAGAACTACCCGGTGGCCGACACGCGGTGTAATTCCTGCCACAATGCCCACGGATCCAATACCCGGGGCATCCTGTATGATCAGGTGCACGCACCGGTGGCCGAGAGAAAATGCACCGAATGCCACCTGCCATCCGCCTCATCCGCTACCATAAAAACCAAACAGCAGGGCACCCAATTGTGTCAAAGATGTCATCAGGATACGATCAGAGAAACCTTGACCAAAAACAGGGTACATTCACCCGTGATGGATACGGTCGGTTGTTTGAATTGCCACAATCCCCACGGCTCCAAACAGAAAAACCTCATCGAGACTTCCATGGTCGCAACCTGCGGCAAATGTCATCAGGATACCGTCCAGCTGCAGGAATGGTCCATTAATAATCCCAAAAACAAGGGATTGTGTGAACCGGTAAAAAAAGGTGATTGCAGCAGCTGTCATGCTCCCCATTCCGCCGACAATGTTTTGCTGATTGCCCAGCAAAATATCTCCATTGATCTGTGCGGGCAATGTCACAAATGGGAATCCCATTCCACCCATCCGATCGGCGCAAAGGTTGTTGATCCAAGGGACAAAAACCTGACGGTGGAGTGTTTGAGCTGCCACAAAGCCTGCGGAACCGGCAACAAGCCCGCAATGATGCCGTTTGAGAGCACCTATGATCTGTGTATTCAATGCCACCCGGAACGCAAGAGGTAAATGTGCGATGGGCGCCTTTTTCAAAATTCTGACCATGATTACCGCCTTGATGCTTCCGGGACTGTATCCCATGGTGGCTGCCGGCGAAGAGGCGCTAAAATTCAGGCATGTCACCTCCATTTATGGCGATGACCGGGGCCTGGGGTTAAAGCATCCGGAAGGGGTGGCCTGCAATCAGGGTAATCTGATCATCGTCGCCGACACGGGAAACGGCCGGCTCCTGCAGTACACCTACGAAGACAAAACCGTCGCCGAGAAAGTCCGGATAATAAAACTGGCCCAGCTCGTTTATCCGGTCCAGGTAAAACTGAATTCTGTGGGCGACATGTTCGTGCTGGACCTCAGACAGCGCCGTATCGCCCGGATCACCGCCGGCGGCGCGTTTGGCAGTTATATCGATTTGCCGGGATCGTCTTCTCCGGCGACGGCGTCACCTAAAAAGTTTCATATCGATGAAAATGACAACCTGTACGTTCTGGATGTTTTTGCCCGGCGGGTGGTCATGATGACATCGCGGGGAAAATACCTCAAACATTTCAACTTTCCTCGGGACTACGGCTTTATGACGGACCTGACGGTCGATGCCAGGGGAAAACTCTTGCTGGTCGACAGTGTTCAGGCCAGGGTCTTTGCCAAAGCTGCCAAAGCGGCCGCTTTTGAGCCCCTGACGGAGAGCCTCAAGGCGTACATGCGGTTTCCCACCGGTATAACGACCGACAAAAGGGGACGCATTTATCTGGTCGATCGCAATGGCGGCAAGGTGGTCATTCTCGGACAGGATGGTGCCTACCTGGGGCGGCTTTCAGCCATGGGCTGGAAGGAGGGCCTGCTCAACTATCCCTCTCAGATATGTCTCAATGACAGCGGTGAAATTTTTGTGGCCGACACCAACAACAGCCGGGTTCAGATATTTTCCATTATCGAGTAGGGTCGACCACCACGCCCGCCATGTGAGCCCACAAGGCGATGCGGGCGGGCCGTGCCGGCCCATTTAACTTCGGTTCTATAAACAAAACTAAGGCTATTCTCTACTGATATTATCGTAATAGATTAATCTGGCATATTGGAGTAATGGTTGAAAGGCAGCTGCATTCTGACAGCAATCCAATACTCCAGTATTCCATTTTTGATAAACCCTTGTATGACATCGATTGTTAGGCCCGCCTTAATATTGGTTATGGGTCGTTTAACTTTAACCATCGTCCCTATCGTCTAGTCCGGCCCAGGATATCCCGCCCTCAGCGGGAAGACAGAGGTTCAAATCCTCTTGGGGACGCCACTTCTAATGAGTCGTTCGCGCGATCATCTCACCGTCCGGATCCAATGTGATCTCGACGCCAAAGCGCCTGCCGTTGACGTAGTCGGCAAAACGCTTCAGTTGCCCGTTTTGGTACCACTCGGTCCAGATTCCGTCGGCGCTGTAACGTCCCGTCGGATTGAGCCGCACTTGCGCGATTCTACTGGGCGCACCGGATGGGTGTTGCTTCAAAGAGATCTTTGGCGGCGTTAAGTTCTGCGCGTCAGGTCCGATTATATCACGTAACCGGGCGAGTAACGACTCGGTTTCGGCATTGTGCGGGTTCAGGCGGCGAGCCTCCAAAAGATTGCAGAACGCCGCCGCGTAGCGTTTGCGTTGGGCCATGATGCGGCCAAGAATTTGATGAAGCATATCCCGGTGGCTTTCGGCCCAAAACACGCTGGCATAAAGGATGTGCGCAGCGGCCAACTCTAAATCCGGGCGGCTGTTTTTCAATATTTGCAGACCGATCTGGAAATGCACCTCCGGGTTTTGGGGCTCGGCGTTCAGCGCCATCCGAAAATACGTCTTTTGCTGGAGGGCGTCGCCCTGCAATCCATGATACCTCGCGATAATCATGGCGGCGTCGCTGACGATGGTGGGATCTTTCGCATCGAAGCTGAGGGCCTGGGAAGCCGGCCGGCTGGCATCCTCGACTTTGCCGGCCCAGGACAATACCTTGGCAAGATTGGTCAGCGCACGCGCGCGAAGTTGCGGATCCAACCGGCTTTCGATCCGTGAAGTGATGGCAGCGATTGCCTGGTCGTCCAAAGCACCCCCGGATCGCACAACGCCACGTTCCATCAACATGTCTACCAGCTTTAGCGCCAGGAGTTGGTTGCCTTTGATGGTCGGGTGGACGTGGTCCAAAAAGTATTCCTCGCCAAGAATGGTGTGACCGTTTTCGGCCAATTGGCGCTGCTCGAGAAGCGTGATGAAGTCGATCGTTGGGCTGCTGGTTGCCCGGGACACCTCAGCAAGCTTTGCGCGCATGGACGACAGGGCTCGCAAAGGACATATGTCTTCGTCCCGGGCGCGTGTAAAAGCGGCCTTGGCTTCCGCGTATCTGCCAAGCGCGAAAAGGGCTTTTCCCCGGCGGTAATGCAGTTCGGCAAAGCGCGGATCGATCGCTATGGCCGTATTCAGAATGGCGGTCGCCTCGGACCATCTGGCCGCTTGCATTTGTGCCAGCGCCCGCTTGAGCATATCTTCAACGCGCAGTGTATCCGGCGGGCTCAGGCCATCGGTGTGCTGGCTTTTAAAAGGAGAGCTGTCTTTCAGGTTTGAAGCCGGAACAACAAAGATAATATCCGCATCGGCTGATTTTGCGATGTCAACCATTCGTTCGAGGCTTGAGCGGTAGTGCAGCAGAATCTGATCCCGCAAGGTGTCGTCGCGTTCATATATATCCGGTCCGAATCTTCGGAGCAGGGTGTCCACCTCCCCGGGCAGGACGTCTTGCCTTTCCTGGTCCGCAGAGGACATCACCCCCATACGGTCCAGCAACAGGCTGATCGCTGTCCAGGTGCGAGTGCGGGCAAGCAACGCCGCGATCGATTTAACCACCGCCGGTGTGCTTCGCAAGGCGCCGTAACTCCGTTCTTCGAGAAACTCGTTATGTCCCGAGTAGACGATAAAGAGATCCGGTTGATAGCGCGTCAATTCCGTCATCAGGCGTGCCACGCGATAGCTGGCATAGCTGATTCCGCCGGCGTTGATGACCTCCCAACGGATGCGGGTGTCTGCAACGGGCAGCAATTCCCGTAACCAGCCGGCGAAAGAGGTTGTATCGTCGTAAGGACGTCCATAGGTGGTCGATCCACCCACACAGAAAATGCGGTAGGTTCCCGGCGGCTTCTCCAGAGGGAATTGCTGGTGGTTGAAGAGGTTCTTGTTAGAAGCTGTGACCAAAACCGGTCTGCCGTCTACATCTTTTTCCGGGCGGTACAGCGGCACGTTTGAACTAAAACCCACAAACGGGTCCTCGCGCAATAAGCTGGGCTGCACACCGAATAGGGCCAGAAGCAGTTCAAGTATGCCGCAGAACAAAATGATGGCCGCAATCGAGAATAAAACCCTTTTCCAGATAGGGAGTTCTCGAGATTCAGACAATTCTTTGCCGGGGGCTTTTAGCGTTTTTATGGGCGCGCCATTCTTCTTTTGACCGGAATTTGAATCAGCTCTTGTCTTCTTTTCCAATCTCTTAACCCCTCGGGAAGTTTTGATATCTCCAGCCAATTGCAGGCAAGCCGCAACGGCCTGATGTGGTTATGGACCCAAGATTTGGTGGGGACCACAACATCCTGGATCCATCCAATGGGCTTTAATGATCACCACCGTATCTCTGGTCTAGAACAATGTATAGATAAACGGCGCAATCACACTGCTTTCGACAAAGAAAATCAGCGTGCTGACAAGGCCCAGCATAATTAGAATGGGAAGCAGCCAATATCGTTTGCGATGTTTTAAAAACTCCCAAAATTCTGCAATTAAAGACTGATTTGCCATGATTCTCCGGGATTAAAAGCGTTTTGGAAACCGTTCAGCGGGCTGGGCGGGTTCCGATCGGGTCACCCAGTAAGTTTCAGTATCCGGGTCGGGTTTGATCGGCAACGGCCGGCCGCCAAAGATCCTCTTTAACAGGGCCGCCGGCGTCATCACAAAATAAAAGATAATGCCAAGCATCACCAGGGTTACTTTAGAACCCATAAAATGGGCAATTTTAAGCCAGCCGGTATAGACCGGTTTCATCCGGACGGGCATCAGCAAGAAACCAATTGACAGCAGCGTTAAAAGGCCGAAAAAGAGTGCCACCGGTGTTTGATCTCGCCAGACTGCGACCGCAAGAAGAGTTCCAAAAAACAGACTCCCGATGGCACCAAATTTTCTTATGTCGCGGGGATTAATCAAGTTCGAGCTCATCTCTCCAGTTCTCACCTTCCTGCCAGGTCGGCTGCTCGGATTTATATAGAATACAATCCTCTATTACCAACACATCGATCTCGGTTCGCATAAAACATCGATAGGCATCCTCCGGGGTGCAGATGATCGGCTCACCGCGGACGTTGAAGCTGGTATTCACGATGACGGCACAACCGGTTAGTTTTTCAAATGCGGCGATAACATCATAATAATCCGGCTTGTCCTGTCGGTTGACCGACTGCAGCCGGGCAGAATAATCCAAATGCGTCACCGCCGGGATATCGCTTCGACTCGCCTTAAGACGCTCCAACATGGAGCGTCCATCCCGGGCGGGCTGGGGCAGGCGTCTTTCCTCTTTGACATCCGCCACCAGCAGCATATAGGGGCTGGGTCTGTCAATATCGAAATACCGCTCGGCTTTGTCTTCCAGTACGGTAGGCGCAAAGGGACGAAAAGATTCGCGATACTTAATTTTAAGATTCATCACCGTCTGGGTATCCTTTTGCCGGGGGTCTCCCAGGATGCTGCGGGCACCGAGCGCTCTCGGGCCGAATTCCATGCGCCCGGCCATGTATCCGACGATATTGCCCCGGGCAATCAGCTCGGCAATGGTTTGCGCCCTGACATCCTTACCCAGCTGATGAAAAGGATAGCTGTTTTTTTCGAGAAAGGCTTTCACCTCCTGATTGCTGTACGCCGGCCCCAGATAGGATCCCTTCTGGCGGTCACCCCCCCTGGGATCCGGCCTCGGGTTGCCCAGATAGCGATACCAGACCGCAAGCGCCGCCCCCAGAGCGCCACCGGCATCGCCGGCCGCCGGTTGGATCCAGACATTGTTAAAGGGGCTTTCGCGGACAATCCGGCCGTTGGCCACGCAGTTGAGGGCAACGCCTCCGGCCATGCACAGGTTGTCAAGTCCGGTTTCACCAGAAACGTGGTTTACCATTCTAAGAATGATCTTTTCGGCTACGGCCTGGATGCTGGCCGCGATGTCCATCTCCCTTTGGGTAATTTCCGTCTCGGGCGCCCGTGGCGGGCCACCGAAAAGTTTGGCAAACCGTTTGTTGGTCATGCGCAGCCCGCCGATATAATCAAAATACGACTGATTTAATCGAATGGAACCGTCTTTTTTGAGATCGACCAGTTCCGATAAGATCAGGTCGCTATACCGCGGCTTGCCATAAGGGGCCAATCCCATGAGCTTATATTCGCCCGAATTGACCCTGAAACCGGTGAAATAGGTAAAGGCGGAATAAAGCAGCCCCAGGGAATCGGGAAAATGAAGTTCTTTGAGCAGGACAATTTCGTTCTCCCGGCCGTAACCATAACTGGCCGTCGCCCACTCTCCGACACCATCCACCGTTAAAATTGCCGCCTCGTCAAACGGTGACATGTAAAAAGCGGAAGCCGCATGGGCTTCATGATGTTCGGTGAAAAGCACATCCCCTTCATAGCCGGTTGCCCGTTTCACCACCCGGGGGATGTGAAGTTTTTGGCCCAACCAGGGTGGCATGGCCCGTAGCCAGGAGCGCAGCCCTTTGGGTGCAGTGGTCAAATAGCTCATCAACAGCCGTTCGAATGTCAACAGGGGCTTGTCGTAATAAGCCAGATGGTCGATGTCGTTGATGGCAATGCCGGCTTCGGCAAGACAATATTCAACCGCGTTTTGAGGGAAGCGGGGATCGTGTTTTTTACGCGTAAAACGCTCTTCCTGCGCCGCGGCCACGATGTGGCCGCCTTCCAGCAGGCAGGCGGCAGAATCATGGTAAAAACAGGATATTCCCAATACTAAGGCATCTTTTTTCCTGTCCTTCATCGTCATACGCCCAATGTATACATTCAGAAACTGGTCCAGATTTGTCGCAATTTACATGCCAATGGTCGACGATATATGAACCCATATTAAAATCAATTGGTTAGAGAAGGGAACCCGTCTCGCCAACCTGATAAAAACAGGAGATTTGTGGTTAAATCACCAAGTCTGCCCCGCAATATTACCAGGAATATGATTCTTTTTGAAGCCATCACGCCGTTTGGGTCCATTTTGATTGCGAACAGGGGTGTAACTGCCGGAACAGGCCATCGGGAAGATTAATACAGGGAGGGTAACACTAAAACGTATGACATTCCAGGCAACCATATGGCTTTTGGCGATGATCCCAGCGCATGGCGTTGTCGTAGGGGCTGGCATGGGCCCGGTGGCATGACAGACAAAAAACCTGGGCTCCATAAATATCATTGGGATTCCCCGAGGGATATTGCGCCTGGGTTGCTTTATTCGTCAGCCGGGACCAGTTATCGAGGTCGGCATGCGCGGCACTGCCAAGGGCAATTCCCACCGGGTGGCGCGTCCATCCCCCTGCCCCGCTGCTGTTGCGCACGCTGGTGAAATCCTCGTGGCAGGCACCGCAGAAATCGTTGATGCCGGAAATATAGACATTTTGCCGATAATCCGGATCGCCGTCGGCTTCGACCACCGTAACATAACCATTGATCTCTTTTTTCAGGTTACGAAAATTACCGTTGTCGTGGGCATCGTGGCAGGTCAAACAGTCGAAGGCGTCCAGGGCCATGCCGCCCGGCGGGGTTAACCCCAGCTTGCCGTCACGGTGCTGCATGTTGTGTCCCGCCCCATCGGAGACGAGGGTGGGTGTAAAGGAGCCCCCGGCCAGATCAGGGGCGCCGTTGAAAACATGCGGGGGATTGAGGCCCGAAACGTCCAGGTCGGCATCATGGCAGGTGCGACAGAGCATTTCTCGGGGCTGCACCAGGTCTTCGGCGGTAAAGGGTGCCGACGCATCGGTGGATTTGAGGTGACAGGCGGTACAGAGGACCTCGTTGTGCTTGCCCCAGGCATTCGAGCAGAAAATAAAAGTCGCATTCAGGGCCAAAAAGGAAATAAATATTAGACCAGCTAGTTTTATTCGTATCATCATGTCTGACCTGGCCCCTGCTAAAATCCCCGCTCGCCGATTACGTTTTACGCTTTAACTGCCGGGTAGAAAACGGCCAGGAGTTCAACCCCCTAGTTTCTGGTTTCGTTCAGTCTGTATATCGGCACATCGGTTATACACTTGAGATGATTTTGGCAGGCTAAGGTTCAAATTTTATTGTAGGAGACAGAAGTGAACCTATGGAGGAGAACGGATCAAGGGAATACCCGACAGGGAAGCAAACGGATGGGTCTTGCAGCCGGTGTTAGGTGAAAAAAGTTATGAGGCGATTCCGGTTGAAGTGAAAAAGATGGTTCAGATACCATGACGATGTTGCAAGGCGGGCATAGCAGGAGATCAACCACAACCAAGGGGTCGCCGGCAGCCGTGGAAACGCTTTAGGCTGTTAGGATTAGAATGTACTTTACCGCAACGCTAAATACAATAAAACCTAATATAAGCTTTATCCACTTTTCAGAAACGTATATTTGCATCTTGGCACCGAAGTACATCCCCAGCAGCCCTCCGACTCCGAACAGGAATCCGAGCATCCAGTCGGGTGGGGCAACCTCCCCGTTTATGGAAATAATGCTGTAGAAAACGACACCGGCAACAGAAGAAGCAAATGTGCCCAGTAAAACAGCACCCGCGATGGTGTAGACCGGCAGCTTAAAGACAGTGATGAGAAAGGGTGCAATGATGGATCCCCCGCCGATGCCGTAAACTCCGCCCACGATCCCGACCGTAAAGGCCAGGCTCAGCAGGCCGCCGGTGGCAAAGGAGTGGGTGACGTTACTACCTGAATTTTGCACCTAAATAGCCCTGTACAAAGTTCGAGATCAATTTACCGTAATTGACTCTGAACGATGATTGTTGTTTTAAAATTCAGGTATCAATTATTTTTAATATTTTTTGTTTAAATTATCTATATGGCATGCGCTTTAAGTCCTGTAAATTCAATGGCTTTTATTCGTGCAAGAAATTTCTTGCGCAATATTAGATCGCAAAACGCACAGGCCAATCTCGGCCTTGATGCCAGGGTCGTGGACGTGAACGCGCTTTGTCTATAAATTGCAATAAGTAAAACATTGCCGGTGTTCTGGCATCATGGATCGAATATTTAACCTTATCGCGGTTGCCATGTTTGACTACTTTGGCCGCTATAAACAGTAATCTTAAACGAGCAATGCGAACCGTATTGCTCATAATGCCTTTTAAAACACTGCCATCGGCCGCCGCGCTGTGAGACCGATGACCGGATACGCTCTGGTTGGCGATCATCTTCAGGTAGCGCCAGATGTTATAGGCCAGCATTACGATTTGAAAAAAGGCATAATTGTTTTTAAACTTGGCCGATGGGATCATATCCAGGCCTTCGCGTTTGGCTTCGCCAACCAGGTTTTCCACATCGGCGCGCTTATCGTAATTGGCAATCACCTTGTGGGCGGGACCGGCCAGGCTCGTGCAAAAGATCCGATAGGTATACTTATCGTCTTGGAACAGCACGCACTGTTGGGGCTGATTCGAAGGAAGCTTTTGTTCTTTTAAAATACGCATGGCCACAAACCGACACGGCTGGCCCCAGCGACCGGGTTGATAGATGCAGCTGTTATATTCAATCTGCTTACGTTTGAAGGGCCGATACCACTGGTTACTGTCAAAAAGCGGTGTGCAGCCTCTATTGGCGATGATAAAGTCAAATCCGGCTTCCATCGCCGCTTGGACACACTGCCAGGACAAAAACTCCCCGTCGGCTCGCAGCAGCACCTCCTGAACGCAGCCGGGCAGGTGGTTTTTAATGTCGGCAATAAATGCGGCAGCTTCGGTGCCGTCAACCGTGGTGCCCCGACGTAATTTGCCGACCAGATATTCGCGGGTCTCTTCGATAAAACCCAGCAAGGGGCGCAGGCCTTGTTTTCCGCGGTGCTTTCGGTTGTGGCCTTTGCGTGCACCCTGTTGGTTGCCGTATACGGTTTTAACGGTGGTATCGATGTCCACGCGGATGCGGTAAAATGTAAAACCGCACAGTTGCCAGACGCGCTCGCGCAAAATGCTCATCATTTTGAGCAGTGATTTGGCCTGGTTGATGCCCAGGCTGTCCACATAGCGCCAGAAAGTGCTGGCCGCCGGAAGCCGAGTGACTGAGAAAAATCCGCACAGTATGGCGTCTATGCGCACATAGACAAAATGCCAGATTCGATTAAAGCCGATAAACAGTAGCATCAATATGCCCACCATCATCAAATAGTGACCGCGTTTAGGGTTACGCGGTGGTTTCTGATAAGCTGAGTCAAAAATTTTATGAAAATTGACCAAATCCAAAAATTTAATCAGTGCCAAAAGCCCGCCAAATGGGCTCAACTGCTCGGTGCAGGTCTCATATGCCGTGGAAGCATTTATTTTTCTGGCCTTAGCGCGCTTTTGACAAAACACTTTACGGCTGGGGATTTTCCTGTTATTGTTTTTTCGTCTTTTTACCATTTGGGTGCCTCCTGTTATAGTGATTATGGTTCGCCAAAACCCTTGCTATAACAGGTTCCCAAATGGTTTTTTATTTTTCAAGATCTATTTGATGCAAGATCGAGGTAATAATCTAATTCTTTTTATTTTAATAGTACACAATCGCATCGATTTTTTGGAAAAAGGATAAGGAATGGCTCATACTGTGACAAAAATTATTAAGGAAAACGTTTATATAATAGGGTTAGTAGGGGTATATATTTTCAGTGGCTACTTTATTCAACATTTATATAAAATCCCTAACATGATGAACCTTCAATTTACACAGTTAATATTAATTCAAATATCTGTCATGTTTTCCGCCTGTTTTCTGTTCGTTCAAATTTTAAGGGGAAAAACTTGGGAATATTTCAATATTCAATCCATTGCAGGGTTCATAATTATACTATTGCTCCTCTTTGTATTTAAATCAGCTTTTGCAAGTATTAAACAGGCAATCCCATTAATTAATGATTTTTGCTGGGATCGTACTTTCATGAAGCTCGATTTTTCTCTACACTTTAATCATCACGCGTGGAAAGTTTTTCAATCATTTCTTAACAATGAATATATTTTGCGAAAAATAGATTTATTTTACATGCTATGGTTTTTCATATTGTTAACTTTCTGCCTTTGGATGGCTTGGACTTCAGATCGTAAATTAAGGCTTCAATTCTTTATTAGTAGTTTACTTGTTTGGATTATATTAGGGTCAATATTCGGCACAATTTTTTCAAGCGCCGGACCTTGTTATTATTCAAAAGTAGTCGAAGTTAGCGAGGCTTTAAACCCTTACCAACCAATGCTTAACAAACTATATACTTATCATGAATCACAGCATCTTTGGGCTGTGTTTTGCCAAATGGGTGTGTGGGATGCAAAAATATCAAATAAATGGTTACCGTTTGGCGGTATTTCTGCCATGCCTAGCATCCATGTTGCGATGGCGATTATATTCATGCTTACTGGTTGGCGAGCAAATAAACTATACGGCATTGTTTTGGCATTTTATGCCTTAGTTATAATTATCGGATCTGTAGTTCTCGCTTGGCATTATGCTATAGACGGATATGTAAGTATTGTTTGTACTATATTAATATGGAACGTTTCTGGAAAACTTGTGGAAAGGCAAAAAAAATTTGATAAAAAATAATCCATAATAATATAATGTCTTTTTTCGGCGCGTTTCTGAAACAATGACCCAACTCAGGGAGGAATTACACTACAGGTCATCAGGT
>JAFDCJ010000370.1 GCA_019312835.1 Deltaproteobacteria bacterium | reverse complement strand
TACTTAAAGTTCCAATGACATCAATGGAAAATGATTCCACGGATGGTCTTTTCTCCTGGGGAAATCGACAATCAGCCGGGTAAGCGCATTCCTTGCAAAGGGCGCAACACTCCCCCACAAGACTAAAAGCCTTATAATACCCTTTGAGAAACAGCGTACGTTCCAGGCTGATGGTTCCTTTCCAGCAGCGAACTTGAGAGATTCGTTTGCGTTCGTTATTTAAATAAAAATCCGAACAATTGGTGGTTCCCACCAGAAGCAGCGCGGTCGAATACTCAGACAGGATGGCACGAACTTTATCCGGATCCGGCGTGGCCGGCGGGCAACACCAGTTCGTATTATACTGGTTACAACCGTAACGGCATTTGAGATGGACCCATTCGGCTACCACAATTTTATCAATGTCAAACGGAAAAATCGCATTCAGGCCATATGACTGGCCTTTTTCCAGGAGACTCTGGGTAAGGGTATGCGATATACCTTCACCGGTTTTAAACGGGACCACTTTCAGTTTTGGCATTTATGTTGCGCTCCTAGCACGTTTCGAATTTGATATGAACTTCCTGTGGAAGCGCCAGCTCCAATGCCACTTCAGCGGCCTTGATGATCGCCACCGGAATCGCACAGGAGAGGTGGCAACCCGATGTTTCAGCTGAGATATAAACCGGATTGCGGCTCAGCGGCGCAAAAATATCTTTCATCGATAAAGTTGCCAGGCGTTCTGCCAGTCTTCGAATCTGCTCACAATCCGAGCCGGAGATCGCCAGTGAAACCTGACGGGCTCCCGTTTTACGGGCCTTAACAATACACGGAAAGCCGCAAATTCCCGGATCTACCCTCACACAAATCCATTTTGGTTTTGCAGAAGCCAAGATGCACCGCAATCTATTGTTTTAGAATTTCGTCGGGGACAACACCCGCCAGATGCGGAAATTCGTCCGACATATGCGGTATCTGCATGGCCTCCATGAATTCGTTCTGGAAGTCGCCTTCGACGGTCAGCTCGATATATTCCACATTTCGCGATACCCAGTTGGCTTCCTCCCGCTTGTCCTTATTCAACAATGCCGCCCGGCAGCCATCCCCGGCAGCATTACCGACACTTTCGATCATTTCGATTTCGCAGTCTGGAAACAAGCCCATAATCAGGGCCTTTTGTCGATCAACATGGGTTCCAAAGGCACCGGCGATTTTGATCGTATCCACTTTCTCCATTCCCATGCGTCGCATCATGAGCTTACAGCCGGCATACAGGGCCCCCTTGGCCAGCTGGATTTGGCGAACATCTTTTTGGGTCACCACAATGTCCTTGTCGATGCTCGATTCCTCCGCCCAGGCCAGGACAAATTCCGGTTGGTTGGTATCCGGGTTCAATCGGAAACGGGGGTGGCCGTCCAGCGCTGCTTTGTTAAATGCGCCACTTTTAATAATGACCCCCGCGCAATAGAGCTCAGACAGCAGATCCAGAATACCGGATCCGCAGATGCCTTTGACTTTCATATCCTTGGGTTCAGAATATTTACGCCAGGCATCGCGGCCGATCACCTTGTAATTAACGTCCCGCGTTTCAGGATCGATTTCGATGCGTTCCATCGCCCCGGGTGCCGCCCGCATACCGAAGGCAATCTGGGCCCCCTCCAGAGCCGGACCGGTCGCGCAGGAAGAGGAGATCAACTTCTCTTTGTTGCCCAGCACCAGCTCGCCATTGGTGCCGATATCAATGATCAAGGCGATTTCATCTTTTTTGTACGGCTCTTCGGCCAGCATCACACCGACGTTATCCGCACCCACAAATCCGGCTTCATTGGGAAGAACAAATACATAAGAGGCGGGATTGATATTGATGCCCATATCACGTGCTTTGATATCAAGGCTGTGATGGATCACCGGGGGAAAGGGGGCCAGCCCCACATGCTCCGGATTGAGCTTTAAAAAAATATGATGCATGGCCGTATTGCCACCGATGGTAATATCTTCGATATCTTCTTTTGTCAGTCGCAGATATGTCTTACCTTCTTCAGGTACTTCCACATATTCATCCGGTCCTTCCTCACCTTTTTTCTTCTTCTTTTTCTTTTTAGGAGGATAGGTGTTCTGGATGGCCTGATCGACCAGGGAGTTGAGTCCTTCAATGATGTCGTCGTTCATCCGCTGGAGCCCATCGGCTGATGTCATATGATAGGTGATACGTGCCATGACGTCCTCACCGTATTTGCACTGGGGATTCATCATGGAAACCGTATCGACGACCTCCATGGTGGTGAGATCGCAAAAGTAGGCCGCCACGGTGGTTGTTCCCACATCGATCGCCAACCCGTAAGCCCGCTCGGCCCTACCGGGTCGGAAGCGGACCACTTCTTTGTCGTTCCAGACACTGGCCGTTACGCTCCAATCGCCGTCGCGCAATGCGTTGGGAAGCTGCCTTAAGGCGAATATGTCGACCGACAGATCTTTTAGCCCATGCGCTTCTTCCAGTGCACGGCAAACACGTTCAAAATCCGCCGTGGGTTCTTCAAATGTGGGCGGCTCGACTTGCACGGTGTAAATTTTTACTGCCGGGTTATGCTCGATATGGATGTCGCGGGCGGCTTTGCTCACCACCTGCTTGCCGGCGCGAGATTCCTCCGGTACAAAAACCAGGATGTCGCCCTGAATTTCGGTGACGCAGGCCAACCGATGACCGGTTTCTTTTTCTCTGGGAACGATAAACTTATCTTCTTCTTCCTGCCAGGCACTAACGTTGGCCATCTTGGACTCGATGCCGTATTTTTCAAAGCGGCCTTCTTCGATGCGGACTTTGCACTTGCCACAAACTTTCTTCTCACCACACAGGGCCTCGATATCAACCCCCAACAATCTGGACGCTTCTAACACGTTGGTGCCTTTGGGCACCTCTCCTCTTCGTCCTGACGGTTGAAAAATAACCATCGCGTTATTATCCTTGTCTCCCATGCGCTCAAATCCTCCTTCATTGTAAAATCAGCGGGCAGCCAGCACGACTGACGGCTATCTGATATGAATATAGGGCAAGCCCTATCCGAAAATATCACGGATATGGGAAACCCGGCGAGCAGCCCCACGCGGATGGGGTGCCAACCGGGATTTCCAGATCGAAGTTAGCGCATCACTCTTCCTTCTTTTTTTCAAATTCCCGCAGACGCCCGATCATTTTGATCCCTTCTGCCACCGCATTTCCGGCAGACTCGGCATATCCATCCGCACCAAAAAGGTTGGCGACATCCTGGGTCACGGGCGCGCCGCCTAACATGATGGCCACATCCGGGTTCTTATCTTTGATCATCTTGATCACTTTTTTCATCCCCAGCATGGTGGTGGTCATCATGGCGGACATAGCCACGACCTCGGCATCCGTCCGCAACTGCTCCTCCACAAAATTCTCAAGCGGCACATCCCGGCCAAGGTCATAAACCTCCCAGCCGGCAACATCAAACATCATCTTGACCAGGTTTTTACCGATGTCGTGCACATCGCCCTGAATGCTGCCGATCACCACCTGCGCCACCGCGCCCGCTTCGGTTTTGGGGACATGGGGTCGCAGAATGTCCAGGCCCAGATATAAGGCATCTGCGCACATGAGGACTTCGGGAACAAAATATTCGTGCCGTTCGTAGAGATCACCGACGACTTCCATCCCGGCAGCCAAACCATCCATGATCATTTCTAGCGCTTTGTGTCCGTCATCAACAGCCTGTTGTGCGGCTTCTTTTACCTGCTCCTCTTTGTAGTTGATCACACCGTCTTTCAGTGCTTCCAATAATTCTTCTTTGCTCGGCATTTTTTTTCTCCTTATCGGTCTATTTTAAATTTAAAGCCGCCCAACGGCTGGAGTCGGTCCGGCCTTATACTCGCGGGCCGTCTTTTCCATGGCCCTGAAGTTCTCTTCTTTGATATCCGGCCAGAGATCGCAACCCGGCCAGACCGCATCAACTTTACCGTCAATATTGGTTTGGATACCTTCGATGGCCTGCTCTACGGTGGTTTCCTCCGCACAGGGCAGTCCGAAGACATCAAAATTGCCAACAATCAGGGCATCATCACCTAATTTTTTGCGGGTTTCCAATAGATTGTTTTTGATGTCGAAACTGACGACCTGGGCGCCCGAGTCGGTCACGATCTCCCACATCATTTCCACCAGCGGATCGGTAGAACCACAAATATGCAACACTTTCGGAGACTCCCAGGCGGATAAAATCCGTGTGAGTCGCGGTTTGATCATCTCCCGAAACGTTTTCGGACTGAGAAGATCTGCAGCCACGCCGGGTTCCCTCAATGTAATAAAATCTGCTCCGGCAGCCTGAAGCGCTTTTCCGATGTTAATGATCATATCGGAAAATTTGTCCAGGATATCCTCCACGCGGGCGGTGTCTTTGAAAACCGCTTTCAGGACCTTATCCAGTTCAATGGTCTGGCCGCACTGGGTAAAGGGACCCAATTGCCAGGCACCCAGGGCCAGATCCGGTGCTTCCTTTTTAACAATCGAAATGGCTTCGGGAAGCAAGTTCATCGGATATTTATCCATGATATTGTCGATGTCATCCTGGGAAATTTCGACCTGATCCACTTCTGTCCAATTTTTGTAGGGAATGGTCGGATAAAGGATATCCTCTGAATCTTCGTAAAGACTGATTTCATTCCCCAGTGCCTCGGATTCCCAGCACATATCAAAGGGAACGACGACCGAATCCAGGTTGAACATTCGGGCGGATTCAATGGCGGAATACGCCATCCGCTCCGCATTCCGGTGGACTGATGGAAAGTTATAGCCCAATTTTTTGATCGCAGGCAGAAGGACCATACCCATCCCCGAGAAAAATGGCATTTTGTCTACGGGCTCACGATTAAAAAATCGCTGTACTCGTTCTATGGGAGTCAGCTCAGCCATAATTAGAACTCCTTTCTTGGTTAAATGTTAAATTTAACTGTAAAATCGTGTTTTAAGCACATGATCGGGAAATTATCCCATGTTCTTACCCGATTTCAGCACTTCTTGAAAATCGTCTAAAAGATGATTTTTATGGTGATAGGAGATGATTTTGATTTGAAATCTAAAACTTATAGCGGTTGTCCTAATTATCTTCCGTTTGGCGGATCCCTTAACGGAAGACAATGTAATGTGTAAAGACCTCAGGTTATTACAAACATGACAACCGCTATATTATTATTTCCGGGTATCTGGAAAGAACAAGTTGTATGGGTTGCGGGAGCGGCTTCCACAGCTGCCTGATTTTAAACCTTATGAAAGACGCGCCAGCAGGTCGTTGGCGGTGATGACACCATATGCCGCAATTTGATAATAACCGGCTTTGTCTGCTTTAATCCGCGTTTTCAATTCATTGATCCCGGCCGGCGTCAAGCGGAATTTCGTATTTTTATTTTTCTTGACCCAGTGCTGTTTGATGAGCAGTGCCATCACCTCGTCAAATGTTCTGGATAATGTGTAACGATAACCAAAATTGCCATAGGTTTTTTGCAAATCTTGCGGTATGGGCCCGGGCGTCTCATTTTTCGCCAGGCATTCAATCAATTCCGTTTTACTCAGTCCCGCGGTTTGATTTTCCCAAAAGAGGATCATCATATACCAGAGGGATTTAACGGCGTGAGATTTT
>JAFDCJ010000369.1 GCA_019312835.1 Deltaproteobacteria bacterium | reverse complement strand
GAATTGTCCAACAAGTGGTAAAATCTTGTAAAATCAGTAATAAAGAAATTCAATTTGATCTTAACCCAATCTCCGAATACTTCTCACTTGGGTTGAGTGGGTAACCACGTTTTTTTATTTAAAAAATCCCAAAATCCAGGCACCAAATTTCAAATAAATTCAAAACCTCAATGACCAAATCGACGAGCAGTGGAGTTTAAGTGTGTTGATCGGTAAGGGATGTGAGCTCAATATACAGCTTTGTTTTGAATTTGTTTTTTGGTGCTTGGGATTTGTTTGCAATTTGTGATTTGTGATTTCCGATCGTATGAGAGTATAGCAAAAAGCAACCATTCGTATGGGTCTCTCGGAGGTAATACACATGTCCGATCCCTATGCTGCTAAACCCTGGCTAAAGCATTACGACGACCACGTTCCTCACAGCCTGAACTACTCAGACAAAACCTACGCTGAGGTATTCCGCGAGGCCACCACCCACATCCCCTCCCGAACCGCCATTTATTATATGGGCCGCGGCATCACATACCACGAGATAGATAAACTCTCCAACCGCTTTGCCCACTTTCTCAAACAAAGCGGCTTGGCGCCCGGCGACACGGTGGGTGTCAATCTACCCAACATCCCGGCCTATTATATATCTATCCTGGGCATCCAGAAGGCGGGATGCGTGCTGACCGGCGTCAGCCCTCTGCTTCAGCCTAAAGAGCTCGAATACCAGCTCAACGATTCGGAAGCAAAACTGCTGGTGACCCTGGATGCATTATTCGAAAAGGTACAGGCCGTCGTTTCGCAGACAGGTGTCAAAACGGTGGCGGTGGCGGGAATCGCCGACTTTCTCTCGCCGGTGAAGGCTTTTCTCGGCAAGCGATTAAAAAAAATCCCGACCGGAAAAATCAACCCGATTTCCGGCATCAACGTGGGCCGGTTTATGAACGTGCTTCAGAGGGTATCCTCCGACCATGTGGAAGAAAAGCTAAGCCCCGGCGCCCCATGCCTTATGCAGTATACCGGCGGCACCACCGGCCCCCCCAAGGGAGCTGTCCTGACGCACAAAAACATGGTCTGCCAGATCCAGCAGACCAATACCTGGCTAGATATCGATGCCGGTGAACAGGCGACCCTTCTGTCCGCCTTTCCGCTTTTTCACCAGGCCGGTCTTTTTCTGGCGATGGACGCCATGTCCTTTGGCGGTACGCAGGTGGCCGTGCCCAATCCGCGTGACCTGGACTTTCTGATAGCCGCCATTAAAAAGTATAGACCCCGGGGGATCGTCAATGTGCCAACCATATTTCTGGAGCTGCTGAAAAAGCCTAAATTCAGGGCCCTCGATTTCTCCGGCGTCGAATGGTTCATCAGCGGTGCCGCACCCTTTCCGCCCGAGTACATCAAAGAATTCGAAGACGTGGTCGGCAAGGGCAAGCTGATTGAAGTTCTGGGAATGACGGAGACCAGCCCGGTGCACATGGCGCTGCCGCTCTATGGCATGAAAAAGCCGGGATCCGTCGGCATCCCCTTTCCGGATACCGACGTAAAATTGGTCGACCCCGATTCCGGCGAACTGGTGCCGGTGGGAGCGCCCGGCGAGCTGGCCGTCAGAGGACCCCAGGTGTTTACCGAGGGCTACTACAACAAGCCCGATGAAACCGCTGCGACCCTCCGAGACGGGTGGATCTATACCGGTGATGTCTGCCAGATGGATGATGACGGCTATTTCAGCATCGTCGACCGCGTCAAAGACATGGTGATCGTCTCGGGCTACAAGGTGTTCACCCGCACCGTCGATGATGTCTTGATGGAGCACCCCGACATTGACATGGCCGCCGCCATCGGGCTGCCGGACCCCACCCGGCCCGGTTCCGAAATTGTCGCCACCGCCATTGTGCTTAAGCCCGGCGTCGAACCGGGCGAGGGCACCCGGGAGAAAATCATCCAGTACATGCGCGAAAAGGTGGCCCCTTACAAGGTGCCCAAAAGAATCGAATTCATGGATGAGCTGCCCCTGAGTGCGGTGGGCAAAGTCCTCAAGCGCGAGTTGAGGGAAATGATGAGGACCGGCTAAGCTTGATTACCAGTAATGCAAGGAAATCTTTTCTCCGTGCTCTCTGTGCCGCTGTGGTGAAACTTTATTGAAATTGGATCAGGCCATGTATAAATAGAGGAATTCTAAATGAATACTGCCCAATTATTCGATCCCGAACACCGCAGCAAAGCACCCATTGTCTTTATTTTTTGTTTGTTCGTTTTGTTTGGCGCTGTTTATCTGGCCTCGCAGGTCCAGAGAAATTTCGGCAGCGTTGATGTATCCAACGTCACGTACACCAATCATAATGGCATCGTCATACGAGCCAAGCTTCTCAAGCCACAGAGCGTGTCGCAATCCAATCCGGCAGCGGGTATTGTTTATGTTCATGGTTACCAGAACAACCGCGAAACCAGTGATGCCTATTGCATCGAGCTGGCCAGGCGGGGAATCGTCGTCCTGGAAATCGATGCCATCGGGCGCGGCAATTCAGGAGTTCCCGGTAGACTCACCGATCCGGATTTCGATCCCACCCGGGGTGGCAAAACCTCACTGGCCTACCTCAAAGGACTGCCCTTTGTGGATCAACAAAAAATCGGCTTGATGGGACATAGTCTCGGCGCGGAGTATATTTATCCCGTTGCCCTGGCGGATCCGGGCGTTAATGCCCTGGTTATCTCGGGTTATGCCTATGGCGAGGATGCCTCCACCACTATGCCCCGCAATATGCTGATGATTTTCGGCAAATACGATGAATTCCGCAAGCGCATGACCGGAACCCGCAATTTTGAAAAAGAATGGATGACTACAAAAAGAACCCGAAGCGTTTTCCCGGTAAATAATCCCGAGTTTGGAAAGACTTATGGTGTGTTTGAAAAAGGAACAGCCCGGCGGGTTTTCATGCCATCAATCACACACCTTCATACCTCCCACAGCGGCGCCGCCATCGCCGAAGCGCTTGACTGGATGAAAGCGGCTTTAAAACCGGCGCCGGATAATTGGATTCCATCGGATCGACAAATCTGGCCGATCAAGGAGTGGTCGACCTTAATCGCCATGCTTGCCTGTATGGCTTCTCTCCTGCCGCTGGGCTTGATGCTTTTGCGGTCTGCTTTTTTCCAATCACTTCATAACGCAATACCGGACAACTACGCCTGTAGCGGCAAGAACTATTTAAAGCCGGTCCTGATCAACGCCGCATTGATGTGGCTTTATTTCCCTATAATATTCGGACTCTGGGGAATTCACCTTTTCGTGGTGCCCATTGACAGAATGTTTCC
This sequence comes from Deltaproteobacteria bacterium, assembly GCA_019312835.1. GTDB lineage: Bacteria > Desulfobacterota > Desulfobacteria > Desulfobacterales > JAFDCJ01 > JAFDCJ01. The sequence continues at coordinate 7,803 of JAFDCJ010000369.1, read as the reverse complement.
ACAGATGATCACCAATGGGATTGTGTGGTGGTTTTTATGGATCAACATTTTCGGTTTTTTGCTTTTTCGCAGATGGTTTAAAAAACAGAGCCGGGAATCCGGCGTGACGCTTTTTGAACTGGGACTTTCCGATCAGGAGGAACGCTATGCCGTCAACGGCAAGAAGCTGATGAAGTCCGTGCTGATGGCACTTATTTTATTTCTGTTTGCCTATTTGATCGAGCATACACTTGAGAGTATTTTCATCGTAGATTTTCGCTTTATATTTCCGTTTGCCAGTGACCTGACGGCTTATCGCACGTTGCTTTGGTTCACCTATTTTCCGTTTTTACTGGTGGGGTTTTTGCTGATGGGAATATTTCTTCATGGACAATTGCGGCGACCGAAGCAAACCGCCTGGTTGAAAACATTTGCCTCCTGGTCGATTGCCAACATCCTGGTATTGATCTTACCCCTGGCAGTTATTGTCGTCTTACAGTTCGGCCCACTTTTTGTTTTCGGTGCTATCCCGCTTACCGGACCGGATGGATTTTTCATAGCGCTCACCCAGAACCTGCTTCACATGATCGTCGTGTTGATAATGGTGATACCGATTCAAACCTGGTTTTATCAACTGACAGGCAGGATTTATCTTGGCGCAGTTCTCAATGCCGCGCTGGTGACCTGGATGTTCGTGTCGTCGCAGGTAATTGCACCCGTTCCAATCCAGGTCTGAAAAAAGAGTATCGAATACAGATGATCGATAGCTGAGGGTCGAGCGCAGATTTAAAGAAACCGGCTCAGAACGTCCGAGGAAGGCAAAATGAGGTGACTGGCAAATGATCAGGGATAAAATGAAGATTCCGCGACGTGTCATCTTAAGCCTGATAAAAACAATTTTGATTCTGGTAGCGGTTGTCGGCCTGATGGAATTGTTTGCACCAACGGGTTGGGCTGCCGCAGATGATCGCAAACCCAATATCATTTTTATCCTCACCGATGACCACCGCTGGGATGCGATGAGCAAGCTGGGACATCCGGTGGTCGAAACACCCCGTTTGGACCGGCTCAGCGATGAGGGTGTGCACTTTACCAATGCCTTTGTCACCACCTCGCTGTGCAGCCCCTCCCGGGCCAGTTTCCTCACCGGCACCTATGCCCATACCCATGGCGTCAAAAACAACCTGACCCCCTGGAACAATCAAAACGTCACCTTCCTTGAACTGCTCAAGCAAGCGGGCTACACGACTGCTTTTATCGGCAAATGGCACATGCCCGGCTCTCTGCCGAGGCTCAGGGGGCTGGACCGGTTCATCACCTTCACGGCGCAGGCGGGACAGGGACGTTATTTCGATTGTCCCCTGATAGTGGACGGCCAACCGACCCCTTCACGCAAGCCCTACATAACCGAGGAGCTCACCGACTACGCGCTGGCGTTTATGGCTCAGAACAGCGCCAGGGCGTTTTGCCTCTATCTGTCACACAAAGCGGTCCACCACCAGTTTCTGCCGCCACCTGAAATTAGGGGCCGCTACCGGGGCAGGGATCTTTATCTGCCCCCGGAGTCCGACGCCTGGATCAGCTTCAACCTGAATCACATCTACTGCGGTTTGCTTGGCCCCCTGTCCTGGAACTATCGTAAATACCTTGAAACCCTGCACGCCACCGACCGGGAAATCGGTCGGGTTCTGGACAAGGTGGATGAATTGGGACTCAGAGATAATACCATCGTGGTTTATGTCGGTGACAACGGCTTTTTCTGGGGCGAACACCGCCTGATGGACAAACGCTGGGCCTACGAAGAATCCATCCGGGTACCGCTGATCGTTCGCGCCCCGGGGTTGATCCGCGACCCGGGCCGCCTGGCCCCTCAAATGGCGTTGAATATCGACCTGGCACCTACCCTGCTGGATATGGCCGGCGTGGCAATTCCGGCGAGTATGGAGGGCTTCAGCCTGGTTCCCATTTTGCGCGATTCCCGGCAGCCCGGGCGCAGGGCCTGGTTGTACGAGTATTTCAAGGATTTTCCCTACCGAATCCCCCATATCAAGGCCGTGCGCACCCAGAACTACAAGTACATCGAATATGGAAACCACCGACCGCCCGAGCTGTTTGACCTCGCCCGGGACCCCAGGGAAATGAGCAACCTCATGGGCACGACCCGGGGCAGGGACCTGCTGCCCGGGCTCCAGGCGATGCTTGAAAAATTGAAAAAGGGGCAGCGACCATGAAAACCAGCTACCAACCCGGCAGCCAATCGTTCTGGATGCGGTTTGTATTTCCGGCCGGGCTGATGCTGCTCATCTGGCTGATCCAGAGATTTGTCTACACGTATTTCTGGCAGCTTGGGTTTCCGGCACTGCAGGAAGCTGTGGCCTGGGTCTGTGGGCTGGGGGAACGAATTTTCATGGTGCTGGCACCGCTGTTGGCATATTCCCTGGCCTATTTCCGGGGCGCACGCGGCTGGGAGCGCCTGACTGCCGGGTTTGTTCCTTTTCTGGCCTCGTTGCTCTTCGAACTATACAAGGCCGCCGGGGTGTTCAGCCCCGGAGAGACCGCCTATTATGCTCTGGGCTCGCCTTTTCTGGTGTTTGCCTTTCTGGTATTGGCGATGAGCGGTGTAGCTGAAATTATCTGCCGGATACGGAACCGCAGAAGGGGCGGCCACCTCAGGGTCTGGACGCTTCTGCCTCTGTCCGCCATACTCAGCGGTTTAGCTGCGCTATTTCTGATGATGATCTGGGGCGGCGGGGTTCACTGGTTTTACATCTACCAGTCCGGCTACCTGGCGCTGTTTGACTTTTAATTGGCCGGATTTTTAAAAACCGGTCTCAATGAGGGATTTGCACCCATGTTTGATTTCGAAAAAGGCAGGCTCCGATTCATTCGCGGCGGAAAATACCCCCAGAGCAACAGCGTCCTGATTGACGATAATATTCGCACGATCATCGACCCGGCCTGCAATGAAGAAAAGCTGTTGTCAATTCACAGAGAGCGCCCCGTAGAAGTGGTTATAAACAGCCACGGGCATGAAGATCATATTTTATATAATTGGTTGTTTCCGGATGCGCAGCTCTGGGTGCATGAACTGGATGCCGGCGTTTTCAGAGATTTGGACGCATTCATCCATCAGTTTTTTCCCCGGGAGGAAATGGATGAAAAAACCAAGGCTACCTGGCATCAGCTCTTAACAGAGGTTTTGAGGTACCGGCCCAAAGAGCCGGATCGTTTGCTGGAAGACGAAGAAATCCTCGATTTCGGCCACACCCGCGTCCAGGTGCTGCACACCCCGGGGCATACCGCGGGCCATTTATCATTTCATTTTCTGGATGAAAGGCTCATTTTTTTGGCCGATTTAGATCTGGTGAAATTCGGCCCTTACTATGGTGACAACGCGTCCAGCATCGACAGTACGATAACATCCCTGCAGCGCCTGGCTAAAATAGACGCTGACGTTTATCTGGTCTCCCATGGGAAAAAAGGAATATTGGATGGCGACCCGGCCCATATCCAGCGCTATCTGGACGTCATTTACCAAAGGGAAGAAAAGCTTTTGGCCTTTATGGCTTCAGGGCCAAAAACATTGCAGGAGATAACCGCCCGTGGCATCATCTATGGTGGACACAAACTGGCAGATGGCGCCTGGGACCTGAGCATCAGTGAGAGATCGATGATGCGCAAGCATCTTGAACGCCTCCAACGAACCGGTCGCGTTACAACAGAAAACGGCACCTACATCCTTAGCGGTCAATAGTTTCGATGCCCTGCTTGCATCCGAAACAATGGGAATTTATAAACGTATCACGGATGAGCCTCAATTATCGCAAACCGCCAAATAGCATAACATTTGACAATACTGGCAATACGCCAATATACGCATGGTATCAGCATCATTGGCAACATCGAGAATATGGTTAAAACAAGGCGGGGTTTCACATCCTGATCTGTGATCAATCTATGGAAAAAGCATCCAATGGATTTCAGTCTGTGCGAGAAGATTGCTGCAAACATTTCCCGGGTTATCGTTGGTAAAGACCAGGCCATCGAGCTGCTGCTGGTGGGTCTTCTGGCCGAGGGCCATGTCCTGATCGAAGATGTGCCCGGTGTGGCCAAGACCTTGCTGGCCAAGTCGCTGGCCAGGAGCATCGGGGGCTCCTTTAACCGCGTTCAATTCACCCCTGACCTGTTACCCGCCGATGTCACCGGCTTTAATGTCTATGATCAAAAGACTGGAAGTTTTTCATTCCAACCGGGCCCGGTTATCACCAACATTTTACTGGCAGACGAAATTAACCGCACCATACCCCGCACCCAGTCCAGCCTGCTGGAGTGCATGGAAGAGCACCAGGTGACCGTTGACGGTCAAACCCATCCCCTGCCGGAGCCTTTTCTGGTGATGGCCACCCAGAACCCAATTGAGCTGGAAGGAACCTTTCCGTTGCCCGAAGCACAGCTGGATCGGTTTCTTTTGAAAACGCGGGTGGGCTATCCTGATCCCAACGAAGAGGTCCGTATACTGGAGCGGTTTCAGGAAACCGATCCCTATCAATCGCTGGGGGCGGTCGCAGCTCCTGAAGATATTTCGAAGCTGCAGAAAAACCGCCGCAGCATCCGTGTCTCGCAACCGATTAGAGAATACATTACCGAGATCGTACACCGGACGCGCGACGACAGGGCCATCCGGTTTGGCGCCAGTCCTCGCGCCTCACTGGGGCTCATGCGGGCCGGACAGGCCCTGGCAGCGCTGCGGGGGCGTGACTTCGTTCTGCCCGACGACATTAAATATCTCGCCCATCCGGTGCTGACCCATCGTTTGATCCTGACCGAGGAAGAACGCTTGAAAGATCAAAGCACCGATCGTTTCATTGCAAGACTCATCAATCAGGTACCGGTTCCACTTACGGCGGAATAAACCGGACCAGATGAATCGAAATCGATTCGCCCCGGGCGGACCAGTCAAGACGCAAAGTTGCCAGGATCAGATCAGAAAATTGAGTTTGGCGGACTTTGCGGCCTTGCGAGAAAATTTTTTATCACCATATGCAAAATCTTTACCTCTAGATTCTGATGAATGCCGACCTAAAGGAAGATCGCGAGCCAACCATTTTCAGTTCCCGGATAGTGCTCCTGTTTGCGGGCGTGTTCCTTTTTGTTGCCCTGGTATATCGCCAATACGACCTGTCACTGCTCACGATTCTGATTCTAACTGTGATGGGCGGGGCCAAGGTGTGGACCCGCATGAGCGCGGCCCGCATCCGGTGTGACAGCACCGTTGACAGCGACCGCGTTTTCCCGGGCGATGCCATCACCCTGGCAACGACCGTTGAAAACGGCAAATGGCTGCCGATCTGGCTCACCGTCAGGTGGTCGTTTGACGGCGCCCTTGCGCCCATGGGTATTAAAGATAACGTCTGCCGGCAGGAAGCTGCTGTCCTTTGGCACCAAACCGTCAAATTTAACCAGGCCTTCAGGGCTCTGCGCCGGGGCGTGTATCAGGTGGGACCGCCGGTTTTACGGACAAGCGATTTTATCGGCTTCTTTGAAAAGGAGACAAACGCACGGGATGCCAACCATATTCTTGTCTATCCGCGCCTGGTACCTTTAAGGCCGCTTGCCGTCCCGAGGCGGGATCTTTACGGTGTGCCCGGCGCCAGGAGTCCCGTGAAAGACCCGGTCTATATACTCGGCACCTGCGACTATCAACCTTCCCGACCCTCGCGGCACATCCACTGGAAGGCCAGCGCGCGCCATTTGCGGCTTCAGGAAAAGATATTTGAACCCTCGGAACAGGAAAAAGTTTTGCTGACCCTTGATGTAGAGGCATTTGACAAAAAGAATCAGGCAGAAAATTTTGAACGCACCCTGGAGGTCGTGGCCTCTCTGGCAGTAAAATTGGACCGCCTGGGATACGCCGTAGGATTTGCGGCCAACGGCAGCCTCAAAGGTGGATATTCAGCCGCGATTTCGCTGACCCGCGGCCCCCGGCAAATCCTGGCCATTTTGGAGACCCTAGCTCGAATCCAGGCAAGGCCGGAGGGCACTGTGGAAACCGTCATCGGGCAGTTGCTGGGCTCCCAGCGCGGGATCAGCTGCGTCCATTTTTGCAATGAAGACGATTCGTCGGCAACCGCAATGGAAGCGTTTTTCCAGAAGCGACAGGTTCCGGTTTCCATCGTGATCTGCTGCCGCCAGGCCGGCACCCCATCTGATGGCGCAGGGAACCGCCATTGCATCGACGAAATCAGGTTAACGAGGAGCCTGCCGGTATGAGCCCCGGAAGACAAAAAATCCTTCTGATGCTGACCTGCAGCGGAATGGAATTTACCTGGCGGTATGCCTGGGTGATCTTTCTAACCCTTGTGATCCTGAAACGCCCTTTGCCCATGCCGGAATCCCTGGCCGTGTTTGCCTTGGCATCCGTTGTGGCTTATCTGTGCAACCATAGATTCCATCGGGCCTATCAATCCCTGCCCCTGCATTTTACGGGCTTTGCCCTTGCATGGCTGTTTTCAATTTATCGATTCGATTACCAGGACGTGCCTTTTATGCAACCATCCTGGATAAGGCAGGAGCTTTGGCAAATTCAACACCTCGAGCAGGCCTTGATTCGCCTGCTGCTGCTGGCCTGCCTGTTGCTGTTCTGGACGGGTGCGCGCGCGCTGGTGAAAAGACCCGCCGATTATTTCACCGTGTGCCTCCAATTTGACAGGGGGGCAGGCGCCCTGTTTCTCATGCTCCTGATCAGATTCATCGTCGAGATGAAAGGCGGTCCGCGACTGGCAGACCCGACCACCTTCTACCTGTTGTTTGCCTTTGTCATCTTCAGTTTGATTGCCATCGGCCTGTCACGCCATCAAAGCGACGTTCAGAAAACATTTCGCCCCGGCTATCACGGTATCGGTGTTATCCTCAGCTCAACGGCAATAATGATGGCGGTCGGAGCCATTGTCATGGCTTTTTTCCTGCCTTATTTAGCTCAGCTGGCTGATTCAGCCCATCTCGCGCTGAAAAAAACGGCTGAACCCATGGGCCCCGTTCTGGTTTCTATCATTCGCTTTTTATTTTCCATGGGAAGATACCGGCAGGAAATGGGGGGCCAGATCTTCAGCGGATCAGGTGCCGACCGGTTGTATCGTGACGGCGGATTTGGATGGGCCCAGGGTATCGGCTGGTTTCTGGTGGCCGTCATCGGGCTGATAACCCTATGGCTTTGCAGCTATTTGATTCGTCGGCTGGTACGCTGGTTCCGGAATAGAAATAGGCCGGACAGGGCATTGGAACCACAAATGAATCTTCTCGCCAGGCTGCTTGCGATGATCGGCGCTATTTTCCAGCTGGCATGCGGCGGACTGCTCTTTCTGATCAAAAGAATCGACAGCGCCGCGGCAATCTACACCCGTATGCTGCGCTGGGGGCGCCGAAGCGGACTGCCCGCGTCAGCGAGCGAAACGCCCCTGGAATACGGCCGCAGGCTGATGCAACGATTCCCCCAGCTCCGGATAGAAATCGAACTGATTGTCAAAGCCTTCAACCGGGAAATCTACGGACAGATTCCAACCCCCGATAAGTCTTTGACCCGCATCAAATCCGCCCAGCGCCGAATGCGGCACCCGCAGCACTGGCCCGCACGGATCCGGGCGTGGTTTGCAGCGCCATCCCTGGAAATCTGATAATTTGGGGGACGTCCATAAAATTATAATATTCTTATCTCTGCAAAAAGTTTTTTGCCAACCGGATGATGTCATTCAATTGATCCGGCTCAAACCACTTAATCTGCTCGTCAGCGCCGAACCAGGTGAACTGGCGCTTGGCAAAGCGGCGGGT
>JAFDCJ010000368.1 GCA_019312835.1 Deltaproteobacteria bacterium | reverse complement strand
TCCGGCAAACACAGCCGGAATGCACGCAAAAATAAACGGCCCTGCAATAGCTACCAGAAGCGCAGACGGCTTGAATACATAAACAGCCGCCAGCATTGCGAGGATCAGAATCCCGGACAGTGCCAGTGCCGCCGGTGTTCTTATTCTGGCGGCGAGCGAGGCGATAAAAACGACAATGATCCAAATCGTAACAAAGATAAATTTGGCATCCTGATCCGGCATGGATAGATCGAAGCCGAGCTGATGGGCGAGGAAGCCAAAATCCTCATACAGGGCAACAACCCGGATAAGGGAAGCAAACGCCAAAAACTCCGCAAAGACGATCAGGGGTTGATAAAACGAAGCGGTCACCTTCAGAAAAGAAAGAACCGCCACAAGCAGTAACAACGGCGTCACGATGGCAAACCGAAATTCCAGAACTCTCATTTTTGCGGCCGGACTCAAATGTAAGTCGAACCAGACAAAACCACACCAGAAAAAAATAAGGATGACCAGAACTATCCGGGCGTTTGAAAGGGCCGCCGCGTCAAAATGAAGTCTGAACTCCTTATCGATGCCTGGATCAAGAAAACGCGGTCGCCACCACGAATCGGTGTATGCGTATCGACGATCATCCCCGTTTTGATGCATTGCAGTTCCTTTTCACTTACGGGTCAATTTTTCAATCGGGATTGGATCAATCATTTTATATTTGTTGCCAAATAAATTATATTCAATGAGAATCTGACGTCGGCCGTTCGAATCCGATGTCATTGTCATGGATTGAATATCAACATTGAGCGGTCCTTTCATCCATTGAGGCTTGCTGTCCGGAGCTGATAATGCCTTTATATTGAAAAGGCCCGGGTTCCCTTTCGAATCTTTTTTGGCATCCATTATGAAAAGTTCATTGTAATCATAGTTGCCGGTTGCAAAATCGTAATCAGGATGCTTGATTTTTTCATTTCTATCATAACCAACGATAAACTTTCCCTGGCCGGCCACTAAAAACTTCATCTTCACAGTGCTGCCGCTTTCTGCCCCGTTGGCTGAAATATTAAAAAGCCCGTGAAAATCAAAATGTTGATTGACCCGCTTTAAAAGTTCTTCGCTGAATACGATGGCCGAACCATTTTTATCCTGCAACAGCGGATGCGTGAACAACGTCAATGAATCCACGGATTCATTGACCGCCTGATCCAGCAGGCTTTCAACCTCATCATATGGGGCGAAATAGACCCTTTTCAGGTCAAGGCTGCCGGAGATGATCGTATTATACTGGCCGAATACACGGGCACAGTCATCTTCGGAGGCTTTTATGAGATGCCTGAGAAAATGACCGGCCTGGTTTGAAAACGATTGGCTGCCAGGCCCTTCAGGATTTACCGGACCAGAAATCCCGAAACCCGCATCGATTCCAGCACAGGTAATCCAATATACTATCAGAAAGACCACGCCTGGTTTCTTTAGGTGAGGCAGTTTATGATAACTAGCGCTAATGCTTTTCATTGACATCGGTTTGAAGTTTGCCTCCAGCTGGAAAGATCGGCGCAATTCTCCAGATAAAAAAATATCTTTCTAAAGGTACCTCGCACAGAACAGGTTTCACTCAGGTTGAAATTTATCGCGAACACAACCTATCAATTTCCCTGATAAAAATGCAAATACTTTATTTCTCGAAACCTCCCCTTGGGGCGGGATGTCACATCTTCCCCCGTGCTTTAAGATCTTTGCTCTGGGTATCAATTTTCTTGACACAGAATTCCTGTTTACATATAAGTTTTAGAACCTCGCCCTGCTTTTTAAGCTGCATGGCGGCCCCGATTTTTGAGATATTAGCGGGCCGATTGCCGTGCAACCCTTATATTTCCAGTTATTCCAAAAAGTTGAAGTGATTCTGTGTTCCTGTCGTCCGTCCGCCGTCGGGGGATGTTGGTGGATGGCGGTTTGTAACGGGGGTTGGATAGAATGGGGGAGATGCAATGGCGTTGAGGGGCGTGCTTCCGGGATTGGCTATTGTTCTGGTGGTGCTGCTGGGCTGCCCACTGCTTGCCGGTGATGTTTCGGCTGCCAACCATCATGGGCAGAATGGCGGCGGCGATTTCGAAAGTCCTGAGGTTGAATTTCTTGCCGGCAACTGGGGTGCCCGGATTCTGCAGCTGTTGCACCCGGTGCCTGCGGATACCGATTTGGGGGTTGCACCTGACGAGCAGCTGGGCGGCGGTGGGCTTGTGGGGGAGACCGTGGGCCTCACCAACGGCAACTGCTTTGTGTCCCGCAGCGATGTCTTTCTTGCCTCTGCCCATAGCCTGGGGCTCAGCTTTTCGACTTATTACAACAGCCAATCAGCGCTGGCGGGACCGCTGGGTGCCGGCTGGTGCCACACCTATGGGATTTTCTTAAACCCGTCCTTTAAATTTCGCAGCAAAACCTATGTCCGGATCGTGGATGCCACCGGCCGGGGGCATTATTTTCGAAAAAACAACAACGGGGTGTTGAAGGGTGCATTCCAGGAGCGCTCTCACGTGACCGCTGAAGCAGACGGGTTCGTCTGGCATCGGTTAGACGGCAGCCGCTGCGGCTTTGATGCCACCGGCCGCCTGCTGTGGATCGACGATGAAAAGGGCAACCGCCTTCGGCTGGACTATGACGGGCAGGATCGCCTGGATACCGTCACCGATCTTGCCAGCGGCCGCACGCTGGCCTTTAACTACAATGAAGAGGGCCTGGTCGCATCGATTGCAGGGCCGGTCACCGCCATGGTGGCAGACGGCATCTGGACGGCCTTTGACTACGATGCTGAAGGCAACCCTGTCTCGGTAACCTATGCCGACGACACCGGATTTGAATACACCTACGCCGATGGGCAGGATGCCCACAATTTGACCGCCGCCCACAATAAGGCCGGGCACTTGATCAACACCTGGACTTATGATGATCAGGATCGCTGTGTCGCCAACTTCAACCCCCAGGGTCGGGGCGTGGCCGTCAATTATGACGGCAGCCGCCGGGTGGTCGTAACCGATGCTTATGGGGTTTCACGCACCTATGTGTTGAAGATCATCAAAGGGCGCAAACGGCTGTCTGCCATGCACGGGCCTGCCGGTCCGCCGTATACCGACACACCGGTTGTCGAGTGGCGCTATGATAACAGATTGCGGCTTGTCCGGGTAAAACATGCCAACGGGGCCGTCCATAAATACCGCAATTACGACCAACGCGGCAATCCACGGCTCATCGTTCTGGCAGCGGGTACCGACAAACAGCGCGATATTCATCTTGCCCATCATCCCCGCATGAATGCCCTTTTGAGCCGAACCGAGGCCAGTGTCCTGGGAACGGGCAACAAGACAACCATCTTTGATTTTGATGATGACGGCAACGATGCGCCCAACGAGAACCCCACCGGGCTGCTTTACCGCATCATCGGGAAAGGGTTTACCCGCAATCCGGCCGGTGACATCACCCCCTACGAATACATTACCCGATTTGCCTATAATGACCGGGGGCAGGTGATCAGCGTTGACGGGCCGCAGCCCGGCAGCGACGATACCACCGAACTCAGTTACGCCAGCACCTCCGCTGACTTGAATGAGATTATCCGCCCCTTGATCGGCGCCACCTCCTTTCTGGAATACGATGCTGCCGGCCATCCTGGTAAGATAATCGATGTCAACGGCCAGTCCACAAGGTTCAGCTATGACGGGCGGGGCAGGGTGATTGCCACCTTCCACGATGCGGATCAAAGTACATCCAGTATATCCTATAACGCTGCCGGCCTTGCCGATACCATCACCGATGAAGACGAGGTTTACAAAACCTACGAATACTACCCGGATCATGCCAGGATTTACCGGATCTATGATTTCGACAACAACTACATCCACCATGACTACGACACCCGGGGAAACCTGATCGAAAGAAGCCGGCACGACCCGACCGGCGACCGCTATTCGCGCAGCCGCTGGAGCTATGACAGCCCCGATATCCCCGGCAAGCTTTACCGGGCTATCAACTTTGACGACACTTACACGGAATACCGTTACGACGAAGCCGGCAACCTTGCATCGATGACCGATCCCGAGACGAATACTATCCAATACCTGTATGATGTCTTCAACCGCATAAAAGACGTGATCCAGACCACAGACAGCCCCGGTGACGTTGTGACCTCCTATGACTACGATGCCCACGGCAATTTGCGATCGGTAACCGATGCCGAACATCACCAGACGCTCTATGAATACGACGACATGGGGCGGGTGGTGACGACGCTGTCACCGGATACGGGCACGACCCGCTATGCCTACGACGAAGCCGGCAACCTGGTCGGCAAAACCGACGCCAACGGGGTCACCACCACCTACCGTTATGATGTTTTGAATCGGTTGACCGCGGTTGTGTTCCCCGACGCCACCCAGAGCATCACCTATTCCTATGACCAGGGCCCCTTCGGCAAGGGACGGCGCACGGGCATGACCGACCCGTCCGGCAGTACAACCTTTGGTTACAGCAGCCGGGGACGTCTGGTGTCCAAAACCAGCAATGTCAACCGCATTGCCTACCAGCTCAACCGCGATTTCTCCCCGGCGGGCCGATTGAATTCCATCACCTATCCCTCGGGTCGGAGTATCAACCTCACCCGGTATGATTCGGGCAAGATCAAGGACATTGCCACCGCCTTCAATGCGGACGTTACCCCCCTGGTCGGCAATATGGTCTACAACCCTTTTGGCAGACCCGCCGGGATGACCACCGGCGCCGGCGGCGTCATCAATAACCGGTCCAGCGAATGCGCCTGCCTGGAGGTGGCCAATCCCGGATCTTTTATGGAGCAGCAATACATCTATGATGCCAACCGCAACCTGGTCTCGATTGTCGGCACGAACACCCCCTGGTTCAACCAGGATTTTGTGTATGATTCCCTGCAGCGCCTGAAGCAGGCGGTCGGAAGCTACGGAACCATTGACTACACCTACGATAAAGTCGGCAACCGCCTGACGCGCACCATCGATGCCGAAACCGAAACCTATACCTACTATCCGGGAACCAACCGGCTGCAGGGGGTAAGCGGTGCGCAAACCGTTGCTTATGAGTACGACCCTAACGGCAATACCACGGCAATAGGCGACAAGACCCTGATCTACAACCAGAACAACCGGCTGATTAAGGTTAAGAAAAACGCTGACCTAATCGGTGAATATGTTTACAATGGTTCAGGGCAGCGGGTAACCAAGACAGCCGCAGGCCGGACAACCATGTTCCTATATGATTTCGACGGCAATATCATCACCGAAGGACATCCGGATGGCACCCTGTCATCGGAATATCTCTATATGTTCGGCAACCGCATCGCCCGGGTGGAAATAGACACGGGCGCTTTTTACTACTTTCTAAACAATTACCTCGGCACGCCCTTTTTAATGACCAGTGACAAAGGAGAGGTGGTATGGGAAGCGACTTACAGGCCTTTTGGTGAGGTTGAGGTGGGACCGAAATCGACTATGGTGAATAATTTTAGGTTTCCGGGGCAGTATTATGATGAAGAAATTGGGCTCTATTATAATTTTCATAGGTATTATTATCCAAATTTTGGACGTTATTTGACTCCAGATCCGATTGGATACTTGGGTGGAGTAAATCTCTATGTTTATGCCTCAAATAATGCTGTCAATTTCATTGATTTTCATGGTCTAGTACACTGGCCTGCTGTAGCAAAAGGTACTGCAAAAGTCGTTTTTGGCTTTGCAGCGGTCGCG
>JAFDCJ010000367.1 GCA_019312835.1 Deltaproteobacteria bacterium | reverse complement strand
GTGAGAGCAGCCGCCAAACCCCGGCATCAGATATTTTAGAACATGGAGACAGGCTAAATTGGAGACCGACAAGAAGCAACCCATGGTACAGTTCAAGGGGATTTTAAAACGGTTCGGCAATGTTGTCGCCGTTGAGAAAATGGATTTTGATATCGAAGAAGGGACCTTAGTGACGCTGCTGGGCCCTTCCGGCTGCGGAAAGACCACCTTGCTGCGAATGGTGGCCGGTCTGGAGGAGCCTACCGAGGGCGATATTTTCATCAAGGGGGTGCGGATCAACGACACACCCATCCACAAACGAAACCTTGGCATGATATTTCAAAACTATGCCCTGTTTCCCCATAAAACCATCTTTGAAAATGTGGCCTTCGGCTTGAAGTACAGGGATGTGTCAAAAGAAGAAATCAAAAAAAAGGTGACACGGGCACTGGAGATGGTTCGCCTGCCCGGCGTTGAGGGCCGCATGCCCTCGCAGCTATCCGGCGGCCAGCAACAGCGCATCGCCATGGCGCGTGCGATTGTAATCGAGCCGGATGTGCTGTTGATGGACGAACCGCTTTCTGCGCTGGACGAGAACCTGAGGGAGGAAATGCGGCGTGAGGTCGACAACCTGCAGCAGATGCTGGGCGTCACAACCATTTTTGTCACCCATGATCAGCGTGAAGCTCTGAGCATGTCGGACAAGATCCTTGTTATGAAAGACGGCCAAAAACAGCAAGAGGGCCACCCCGAGGCCGTTTACAACGAGCCGATCAACCATTTCGTAGCCGATTTCCTGGGGCATTCAAATTTCATTCGAGGCGAAGTCGTCGACGTCGATAACCACCACGTCAATGTCAGAATTGAGACCGGTGATATTCTCATTGCTGAAAATAAAGGCGGATTCTCCCAAAGCGATCCGGTGGAAATGATCGTCCGCGCGCAGCGGTTCGATGCCTTTCCCAAGGATGAATTCAAACCGGTAGAGGGAATGAACCATTTTCAAGGCCGCATCAAAGACCGCAGTTACATGGGTGGAGAGGTCAGTTATTTTATTGAGCTCAGTGCCGACCGTGAAATTCATGTCATCAGCTTGATGAGAACACGGATTTACGATATCGGCGAGGAGGTCAGCGTGCAGGTATCGCCGCACCACTGCCATTTGATTCCAATGGAGTAAACCGGTGGGCTGTTTTGCTGTAATGTTTTGACTTGAAACCTGAAAACAGACAATGCCGTTTTCAGGTTTTTTTGTGGCTGTCATTCGACCTGGATATGATACAGCTTGTTCAGATGTCAAAAGGAACAAAGGAGGATGCGCATGGCTAAACTGGATCGGATGAAAAAAGCATTCCGCGAGCGCTATCCGGAGCGGATCATCACAATTGATTCTCACATCGCCGGGGAGCCGGCCCGTCTGATTGTGGGCGGTATCGGTTCCGTGCCGGGCGAGACCATGCAGGCCAAACGGGAATTTTTCATGACACACTATGATCACATTCGCCTGCTGCTAACGCGCGAACCGCGGGGTCATCGCGACATGTTTTCCGCCTGTGCCACCGAACCCGTATCGACCGGTGCCCGTTTTGGACTGATTTATATGGACGCACGCCGCTATCCATATCTATGCGGTCATGCCACCATGGGTGCGGTCATGACCCTGATCGAGGCCGGTGAGATTGATGCCTTCGACGATGATCTACAGGTTCTTGTTGACACACCTTCCGGGCCCATGCAGGCAACGGCTTATATGCACGACGGCAAGGTCGAATCGGTTGCAATTCGGATGGTGCCTTCGTTTGTTTACAGCGATAATGAAACCCTGTCCATTCCCGGGTTCAGTCAACTGGCGGTGGCGACCGTCTGTGTGGGTGGATTCTTTGTAATGGTTTCAGCCGACCAGGTCGGTCTGGACTTCAGCCCGTCAAATTGGCCGCGTTTCCGTGATTTGGGCATGCAACTGATTCAAGCCGCCAATGAACAATTGACCGTGCAACACCCCACCCGTCCTGAGGTCCGCACGGTGGATGTCACCGAATTTTTTGATCCGGCCTTGGACGATCAGGGCCAGGGCAAAAGCATCGTCATTTTGGGCGAAGGCCATATGGACCGCTCGCCGTGCGGCACTGGCACGGCGGCTAAGATGACCCTGCTGCATCATCGCGGCCAATTCGGCTTTGACGACACCTTCACCAACACCAGCCCGCTGGGCACGACTTTTGAGGGTCGGCTGGTCGAAGAAATTCGACTGGGGGCTACAAAGGCGGTCGTTGCCGAAGTCCGCGGCAGCGCTCATATTACCGGCATACACGAATTCATTATCGATGCGAATGATCCATTCCAGAAAGGCTTTTTATTATGACTCGAAACGACGCTGCACCGGATCTCATATTACTGAACGGCAACATCCGCACACTGGACCGTCAAAAACCGCAGGCCGAGGCCATTGCCGTTAAAGCGGGCCGGATTACCGCTGTTGGTGAAAACGACGCTGTTGACGCGCTGGCCGGTCAGCAGACCGAGCGTATCG
>JAFDCJ010000366.1 GCA_019312835.1 Deltaproteobacteria bacterium | reverse complement strand
TTATGATTTGAAGGGAGATTTTGAGAAATCCATAGAATATTATGAAAAAGCTATTGAAATTGATGGGGAGTTCGTTACTGCTATTAGAAATCTCGGTTTAACTTATGCCCACATAGGTGAAATCGATAGTGCCCTCAGGGGTTTGGATCTGATCCAGTCTTGCATTGACATACGTGTTGACGATTTTCCTTTTGGATGGATAAATAACTTCGGTCGGCTGCCGGTCCCTGTCATATTTGAATTCATAGCTGCCGCTCAGTGGGGTCTGATAGGCGTTTTTGAGGTTAACCCGGTTGAACCCGAAGCCATGATCGACAGCCTCTTGAATCGTCAGGACCACCAGGTTGCCATTGGCGTCGTAATCCAAGGCCACCATGCCGCCGTCGGCCCGGTTGATGCTGGTTACCCGGCCGATTTCATCATAGTCATAAAAGGTGGTTTTGCTCTCGGGATCGGTAACCGACGCGACAAATCCATTGGGGTCATAGGCATAGCGGGTCTCACGCAGATTTCTTTTAACCGATGTCAACCGTCCCCGGGCATCATATGTGTAGCCTGTGTCGTACAAACCGGGGATGGCCACCTTGTGAACACGCAGCGTGTCCGGATCGTAGCTGATGGTAACCGATCGGCCCTCAGGTGAAACGGCAGTCGTCTGGGATGTCAAGAGATTCTCAACCATGGAGGACGTCCGGCCGTTTACCGCGATCTCCTCGGTGATGATATCCGGTATCCTGTCCGCGTTTTCATCCGTGTAGATCCTGGTTTTGCGCCAGACCCGTTGCAATCCGCCGGGCGTAGTTTCTGTTAATTTCTCCAGGTATTTGAACTTGTACTCCGAATCCAGGTCGAAAATGGATTCGTTGTACATGCCGCAGGGCAAAAAGCTTTCGGCCTTCAACCCATCGGCCGACTCGGTGTATTGTGATTGTGAGCCATCCGGTGCGGTGGTGAGTGATTCGAAAGCGCCGGTGGAATCGGTGGCGTCGAGGTGAGAAGTGGTGTTACCCTCCCGGGTCAGTATATCGTATTGAATCTGTCCGTTTTCATGAGCCGTGCGGCTAAAATACCAGTGCCCGCCTTCTTCGTCTTCTGAATCCGTGAGTCGGCCGTCTTCATCATAGGTGTGCAAAAACCGGTTCTGACCGGGCTCTGTTTTCAATGTCAGCAATCCATTGGGGGTGTATTCAAACTCATAGTGCCTGCTGCCCGGATAGGTGATTTGCCTGAGATGATTGTCGGCGTCGATCAGTAGTGCGGTTCTCAGTTGATCAGGTGATACAATTGCTGTGGGCACACCGTTAGGATCCCTTTCAATTTGGGTCTGGTTGCCGAACTGGTCGAATATGGAGACCAGTCGGCTGTTCTGATCATAGTCAAATTCTAAAAGGGTGGCACCGGTGTCAAGGTCAATGGTTCTCAGGTGGAGTCCTGCAGTCGACATGATATGGCCGACGCCGTTTTTTTCCGCAAAAGCGATGTCCGTTGACGCCATGGCCTTTTTAAGGGCCGCCGATGGCGGGCTGACCTTGCGCACGCGGTGGTTGTATATATCGGCAATATAAAAGCTTCCTTCCGGATCCAGGATGACATCGGTGGGCACCGAAAGTCTGGCTGCAGTGGCCGCACCACCGTCTCCGGCATAGTCGCCGTAACTGGAAGTGACCGTATAGTCGCTGCCGGCCACCGTGGAAATGATGCCTTTTTTATCTACCCGGCGGATGCTGTGATGATACTCGTCCGCAAGGTAAAGATTGCCATCCGGATCCTTGGCCAGGGCATTGATGCGCTGCAGGTAGGCTTCGGTTGCAGGTCCCCCGTCACCCTTGTTGCCCGGGGCCCCGCCACCCGCGACGGTGGTGATTGTGCCGCTGGGATCCACTTTGCGCACCCGCTCATACCCGGCAATATACAAATTGCCGTCATCATCCACTAAAACAGCTTCGGGATCATACAGCCGGGCCTCGGTAGCCGGGCCCCCGTCACCCTGGTGTCCCCGGCTGCCATTGCCCGCAACAACGGTAACGATTCCGGCAGGATCCCTCTTTAGCACCGTTTGATGCGACTGGCGGGCTGCAAAAATATTTCCCTGGTTGTCGGCATGCACACCTGCAAAATAGTCATCTCCGCTGCCGCATGTTCCGATAATCGTTGCGCGGGTACCGTCAGGTGTAACTTTTTGTATGCAGCCGCCATTGCCGCCACCGCCGCCATAAACCACATGGCTGCTATGATACAGATTATTGTCAGAATCGATGGCCAGAAAACCATCATAATAGCTCATCCCGTAGGCATCTGCAAACTTGGTCACAATTCCCGCGGGATCCACTTTAAGTATATACGATCGCCAGTTCTGCCAGCCCGGCAGGTGGGAGCTGATGATAAAAAGATTGCCCCCGTCATCCATGGCCAGGGCGCTGGGTGTCGGGATCTGGGCCTCTACTGCCGGCCCGCCCATGCCGCCGAAATATTTAGAGGCGCTGCCGTCTCCGGCATAGGTGTCGATGACGGCAACATTGTTTCGGGTGGCGGTGCCGTCGCCTTTGAAAAGAATCGAAGTGTCGCTGGGGCTGAGCCAGTGATGGGCAGACAGCGTCCATCCTTCGGCAATGGTGCCCTTGCCGCGTATAACGGTCAACTGGGCATCTTTCCAGAGGATGGCCGGCGCCTGGGTTGGAATGGCCAGCGGGGCCGGTC
>JAFDCJ010000365.1 GCA_019312835.1 Deltaproteobacteria bacterium | reverse complement strand
TTGGCGGCGAGTTTAAATTTTTGCTGAAAGCGCCGAACCTCCAGGCCGGCAAGGTTTTTTCACCGGACGCCAGATCCGCTCTTCAATTCATTCCGATCAACCCCTGGCGTCAACTCTCACCGGACGAATTTGCCGAACGAATGTCCCGCCTGCAGATCCTCACCGAATCCGATATACGTTAGCTCATCGAATATAGGCTATGGGTGCTGGGTGATACGTAAGTGGTTTGAGGCTGAAAATCAGAATGTTCTGGCCTCTAACCTCCAACCTCAAGCCTCAAACCGCCGAAGGCGCCTGCCTCCAACCTCTAACCTAACGCTGCTGACGGCGCTATCTGCCAACCCCTTCCCCATAATCTTATTTGCCTACTTCCGCAATTTAGCGCCCAGCGCCTTGATCTCATCCAGATGCAGCTTGATGATCGGCGAGATCTCGGGTGGCTGCCATTTCGTATCTCTGGGCTCTTCGGGCCAGGTGAAGGGAAGGTGGCAGACCTCTCCGGGCGTCCGGGCCCTTTCCAAAAAAGAAAGGGCCGCCAGCAGGACCTTGCGTTGTCCCGCCGCGTCATTTACCTCACCCACCGTGCGGCCGTAGGGGTATTCGATAGCCGCCACCCGGGGAATGCCCACTTCGCGGTGAAATTCCGGGGTCATCGTCAGGGTTACGGTGGAGATACCATTTTCTTCCAGAACACGCGCTACCTGTCCAACGGACCGGCAACAAAGCGGTCAGGTGGGCGTCAGCAAGACCGCCTCCACCCCTTCTTTTTGCATGTCGGCTGCCACGGCCGGCGCGGTTTCTTCCAGAAGCGCCTCAGGATATGGCGGCTGAAAGCCATAGAACGAATAGCTGGTTTCGGCCAGGCGGCCGATGATTCCTTCTTTCTCAAATTCCTTAAAGCGGGTTAACGGCAGGATGACGTTGATGTCCTGCTTGATGTAGTCGGTGTTGACGTGCAGATGATTCACATCGATATCGGCCGGTCCGGCCGTTGCGGAAATTTTCCGACTGGTGGGATCCCCCCATTCCGGCTCCCGCTTTTCGCGCTCCACGTCAAAAGGTGGGTCGGTCCTCATGCTGATGCCCGCGGAGGTCATCAATGCAAACGTCGTTTCGTTGATCGGCTTTTGAAGCGGTGTCCAGGGAATGGGACCGTCAAAGGGTTCTGCGGGAATATCCCTGCCAATCCAGGCCCCCAGGGAGGGCGGCATGAAGTAAAAACCATTGACCACCTTTTCCGATTTTTCGTCCATGAAATTTTCCTCCTTTTGTCAGCTGTGGGAATCGGATGAGCCGATCATATGACGGCAGAATTTACGCCCAACCAAGGCTACCACTCGCTGGTGAGCTTGCGGGCGACCGTGCGCCAGTTGCTGTTAATTTTGACAGCGGCGTCCAGCGCGACATCCAGATGGCTCTCCATGTATTCAGAATAGATTTTTTTATGCAGCTGTTTGTCCTTGATACCCCTTTTTTGCAGCGGCATATCAGACACCAGCATCACCGATCCGATCGGGACCTCATATCGGTAAGCGACTGAAAAGAGAGTGGCCAGTTCCATTTCGATGGCAAGGATTCTCTGGGTTCTCAAGTATTTGACAAACTCTTCATCGTACTCCCACAGACGGCGGTCCGTCGTGTAAACGATTCCGCACCTTGGGGTCAGGCCGAGCTTGCGCACCGCCCCGATGCAGTAAAGGTTGACCGAAGAGGCCGGTATGGAGGGAAATTCAGGGGGCAGGTAATGTCGACTGGTGCCTTCACCGCGAATGGCGGCCGACGGGACCAGAAAATCTCCGACCTGCAATACGTCGTCGATTCCCCCGCACATCCCCAGCATGATAACGGATTTGAGGTTATCCAGATAGGCCAGGCAGTTGATAATAAGCGCCGCCTGGGGTGAGCCGATGCCGAAGTCGATCATCGTGCAGTTTATATCTTTGGCATTGACGATGCGGAAATTACCCTCGGAGGCCTTCCCATCGGTCTTTTCCTGAAAGCGCTTGATATACTGCCTGAAATTGGTAATCAGGATATGGTCACAAATATCTTCCAGTTTACTGTTGGTATAACGCTCCAATGTCTGTCGGATGTATTCATGTTCTTTGAGCGACATTCAACTCTCCTCATCTAAAACTCCATCACGTTAAGCGCCCGTTCTAATTTGAGATCCTTTTGAATTTCCTGCTTGCTGCCTTCATCGAGGGTGAACTCGCGCTCACTGACGGCTGGAAAATCCTCCTGCTGCGCCTCGTTGACTTGGTTGGAAAGCGGTGTGTAATAAAAGGCCAGTTTCATCCTGCCGTCTAATTCGTAAAGCTTGAGCTTAATTTTGATTTTTTGATGTTTCCATTGGTGAATCGTTTGCCGGGTTTTCATTTTCAGGGTGGTTTTGGGCTCACCGAATTTTTTGCTGATATGTTCTTTCACCCGTTCAAATACAGTGTAAGTACCAACCTGGATATAGGTGGCAAAAAATTTGCCCTTGTAGAAACCGTAGATGACCGAGGGATCTTCAACTTCAAATACGGTGTAAGTTTTGGCCGGATTTCTGTAGTAGGCCACATCACCGTTCTCCGAAATTTTTTTAAACTCAGGCAGCTCGGAAATACTGGTTCCCCATTTGAGATCCAGAAAACTCTCACCCAAATCGGCAGCATGCAATATGCCGGTAAGTGTGAACAAAATGACAAGGCCATAGATGACAATCTTTAATTTTTCCATGCTATATTCCTTTAACATTGAACTCACTTGAATCGAAAAATGCCTAAAATGCCTAAAATTGATGTGTCGCTTCGCTCCGCCCTTTTGGTGACAAGTCAATAATTTTAAGCAATTTAGGCATTTTGCAATTTAAGACATTTGATGGAGCAGCTAAAATGTTAACGCAAATTATATTTTACCACTAATGCCTTAAAATAGCCATCCAAGGATAGAACTCAGCATTTAGCTGCTCAATCAGCTGTATTTGAGACTCAACTCGCTGAGTTTGGTGATATATTCTTTTTGATGGATAAGGCCAATGAGGTTTTTAATTTCCAGCAGGGAAGATTTTATATACGGTCGGATATCAATGCCCCTTGAATTCAGCTCCTGATCATTGGCACGGTCGAGTATCAGAACGCAGTAATAGGTTGTCAGGGCTCTTACCTGGGGGCTTCGCCTTAACAAATAACTGCGCCCGCCAAGGGTGTTCAATAAATAGCCGGCGTATTCATACATGGACGTCATGGAAGGGCGGCCCTTTAAATTGGCCTGGCCGCCATCATCCATTGTATACCACTGGTAAAAAGCTCTCATTATCGATTCAATCACCTCGGTTTCGTGGTTCAATATTTGCCGGCTGAGCAGCACCCGCTTTTTACCCATGACCCGATAAAAATGAGCGACGTTTCGCACCATGTTGTAAAGCGAATCCATTTCACCAACGATGATCGGCGGATTGGCAGATAATTTTTCAATTGCGATTTGATATTGCAGGTAGCTGCCCCCTGCCAGGTCAAGCTCCTTGATATATGGCTGATTGTCCAGATAGCTGAAAAAAGCCGCTATCTGTTGTTCGGTCTTTTCAAAATCCGACAGCTTCTCGGCCGGGGCGGGTGATGTTTCCACCGGCGCGCCCGCCGCTTGTTTTTCTTGGCCGAAAACTTCAGCCAGCTTTTCTTCCGGAACGCTTTGTCCCTTAACTTCGGTCAGCTCCTGCTTAAGCTCGGAGACCTCCTGCTGCAGCTTATCCGTTTTGCCCTGCCAGGCCTCCTGTTCCGTTTGGACGGCTTTGTCCAGCTTACTTTTGTGCCATCCGGATATTTTGGTGAAAATAAAAAAGCCGCTCACAGCAATGATGACAAGGGCTACGACTATTTTGGCTGGTTTGTCCATTTTTAATCACATGCCTCCATTTTGTGCTGCGTACATGCTACGCTAAAGTCGTGGGAGTATTTAGGATATCCGGGATGCGATCACACCATTATAAAGCAGATATGATCTCAAAAGGCAATAGGGGAATGAGGCGGGGCCTAATTGAGCGAAAAATCGCTCAATTAGGAGTATTTGTTATTGGAACTCGCTGACAACCGCCTTTCTTTAAGTTGCACTAATTTTCCCGTGCAGCCGGGTGGCATCGATCATAGATTCTAAAGGTGCGCCTTATTCTATTAACCAATAACCAATAACTAATAACTGCAATTGCGCTTTCAGCTCAATTACTCTTGGTGCTATTGCCAGGCGCCGGGCTTTTTACGGGTGGAGGGGGTTCTGACAAGATTAACGGAGCTGGAGCCGAAATGAAGGGAACCGCCCAGCTCTTCAGCCGAAGGGTCCCAGCGGTATTCTCCGCCGAGTTTTGTATCGAGGCGTTTAAAGACGTCCTCGTCACTTAGCCAGCCATCGGTGGATATTTTAAAATCCGACCAGATCAAAGTCTCTCGGATATTGAGTTCCTGGATGGCTGATTGGAGAGCTTTTTGATAAGCAGTCTCAGATAAGTCGTTAAATTTATGGATGGTAATCGAGAATACCATCCCGAGGATAACCAACACACACATCATCTCCAGCAAGGTGAAGCCGCTCTGACTTCCGAAGTAAATTTCATTCTGCTCGAGCTTGTTTTCCATATGCGCTTTTAAATTTCCCCTATTAGCTGTTTGCTTCGGCGCTCACTTCAGTCCTTCTCTCCGGAATGTTTCGGCGCTCATCGCCGATTCTTCTCTCGGGATAGTAATGCGAATAGTTGAATTGCCGTCTTTCAATCCCCAGCCGCCGACCGCCGTTGTCGATATTGTAAGCGGGGGTTTTGGTCTGAAAGGCGCGTTCTTTCCGTGTCCGCAAATTGATAGCCATTTCATGAAAATCAGACAATTTGAGCCTCCTGTGAGGGTTGCTGTTTTTAAATGTTTGCAAAAGTTGATTCAGGCGACCGTATGCATAGACTTAAATCACCTGCCAATACTTCTTAAATTTGGACATAGCAAAAATCGTGCAAGCTTGGATAAAAAAATATTTATATTAAAATCAAGCGGTTGATAGGATGGCTGCGGGGGTGATAATAGTTTCTGTGTAAAAGATTTCCCAAAATCTGGGAAACTGATTTCCCATCGCTTTTTGAAAATAATTCAAATCCGCCTGGGGCGGATTGGCTCGAGGTCGCGGCGGGACCGAGGTTAGCAGCATAGCCGTATGACGCGCCGATTTTAATTCTCAAAGGGGCGCCTTTCAGGACAACTTCTAATGTTAACGACGCTTCTTGGGTGCCTTCCAGCGGTGCTTGGCCATGTCTTCGATATAACCGGCGGCCTGGGTGACCGCATTCATGCTGAAGGGGGGGATCTCCTGATGCGGTCCGGAAAATCGAGGCAGATAATCCTCTGCATTGGCTCTCAAGCCGTTGCGCCGACATACCAGATAGGCAACCGCTGCGGCTTCGATCTCTTCGCCCCTGATATTTAGATCCCGGCGTTCCGGCCACCAGGCATGCCGATCGATGCCCAGATGGCTGCAACATATGTGACCGAGTTCATGGACAAGGGAAGCATACCGGCTCTGCGGCGGCAGGGTTTTATCGATGAAGATCAGATAGCTGGTATCTTTGGGGAGGTTTAACGCCTTATATTTTTTTCTTAAAGCCGGGGTGATTCGATTGACGCTGTCGATCTCATCATTGTCCAGAGGGGTTTCATAGACCGCGATGCCGTGAATGGCGGCATTGTGCAATGTGGTTGCATAAAACTTTCCCAGCAGTTGATCATCGATCTCCCGGGGCTGTAGCAAGGTGGACGGCACTGCAGCGCCCTCTGTGTCCTGGATGTCGAACAGAAACAGGATCGGGGCCATGGGTGCCAAAATTACCAGGGGTTTGGCATTCGGCTTGGGCTTGCGGCTATACTTTCGGGCCCACGTCCGCGCGGTGGCAACATAGGTGGCCAAAGGATTCTGGAGATAAAGCAACAATCCGTTAAAGGTGGAGTAATTCGGAAAGCGCGAGATAAATTGCATCAAATCTACAAATTCGCGGCTATTTCTAAAGCGTGTCAGGGACGCAAAGACTTCGTCTACCGGATTGAGTGCGGTGTCCAACTCAGCGAGGTTTTCATCCGGGAGGGTATCTATAAGATTCAGCGCGTTTTCCGGAAACAGGCTTAGCTGCTCGGTCATGGTGATGGGTCTCCCTCGTTTCTCCAACCAGCCGAATATCATAAATATTCTTTGGGAGTCAATAAGTTTAGGGTTAAGGGTTCAGCGTTCAAATGTTCAGGGTTACGAAGTCCTGCGGTTCGGAAATCCCACAATAACCTTGAACCCTGAACGATGAACCCTTGAACCTGTCCTCAATCTCTTGCCAATGCGGCAATAATTAATATATTGATACTTGAAAGTTCATCCACCTAGAAGGCGTCAAGGAGATATCGGCAATGGATTTTGAACGCTATTATCTTGATTTGTTTGAAATGCTCAATACGTGCTGTAAAAAAATCGCCTCCGGCAAATACGACAAGACAGACTCCGAGCGCTTGTTCGAGCTTTCGAAAAAAGGCAGATATCCCGGCGTACTCAGTGAGCTGGCTGAATCGTTCGGCATGATGATGGTCAAGGTCGAGGCCCGGGAATTTCGCTTAAAGGAAATCATCGAAGAACTGGAACAGGCCAAGGCCAAATGACCGGGTGATGCGCCGGTCTGCCGTGCACTCAGAAACGAACAGCCGGGGGGGAGGCGGCGTGATGCCCCTGCCCGGAAAGGTTGCCGCTGGCCTGTCGAAGGCAGTTGCGCCGGCGCATCAGGCTCAGCCGGCGATCTGTTGGTCCCCCATGGGAGCGGCTGACAATGCCATCCGTTGTCCATCGACCTCAATGGTGGTTTTAGAGTAGGTTAGTTTTTGGATTATTTTACCGTCCTTAAAATGAAGCACGTCCACCCCCCGCCGGATTTCATGTGCCCCCTGGAATTCCTTTTCCCAGCAAGGCCAATCAAGCTGCCAGCGGTAGAGCACTTTCTGCTCAACCTCATCGATAAAGGTATCTTCCTCGGTAAAGCGGAAGCCGCCATGGTTCTCAAACCAGGGCGCCCAGGCCTTTTTCAGGTTGTCACTGCCCCGGATCCTGGCGCCGGTCCAGTTTTCAAACAGGACATCCGGGTGGAACAGCTGCATAACGCCATCAAGGTCATGCCGGTCCCAGGCCTGGTTCCATTCAATCAGTAATTCCTTGATTTCCTTACGTGATAGCGGCATGGAGGTCCTTTTTGCTTTGGTGGAATTTGACCGGTCCGCCCTCATCCGACAGGCCGCCAAACCGTGAACTCTGAATCCTGAACCCTTTTCATAGATCAGTGTATTTAGTGGCCAGGCCCCTGGCCTTTGCCACCGGGTATTTTTCTTCGTTGATCCGCATTTTTTCGTGGGCGGCCTGGAGGGGATCGATTCCGAGGCGGTCTGCCAGCCGGGCAAGGTAAATCATCACATCGCCGATCTCGGCACGAATTTTATCCAGCTGGTCGGCCTCAAGTCGGTTGCTTTGATCCTGGGTCAGCCATTGGAGATGTTCAACAATTTCAGCGACTTCAACACTTAGCGCCATCGCCAGATTCTTGGGGGAATGAAATTGGTCCCAATCTCTTTCGCGGGCAAAGGCGCGAATTTTTTTTATCAGCTCTTGCATGCGATCATCCGGGGTGGTGGGCGGTATCTTTTTGACCTCATCCCAAATTTGAAACCGCTTTTTTGGGCAATCAAGCTTGCGACATGTTTTCAAAGAAATGGGCGGTATGGTTCTTGTACTGTTGGGCTACCTCGCGGTTGTAGACCACAAACATATCCCCATCAATGGCCGTGATATGTCTGTTGGGCCGGCTGAAGAGCTGAAAGGTTCGATTGATAATTTCATCAGCCGACATGATGTGCTGGTTATAGCCCAGGACATAATGCAGGTCGACCCGGCGTTTGTCCTTGCCCCACACCAGTGTTCCAAGATAGTCTCTGAAATCATCGATCTTCTCTTTCATTACCCGCACCGGCGTCCGGTTGAAGTTTTCATCAAAAGCCGAAAAATAAATATTGGCCGGGAACAGGGGCTGCATGGTTAAAACGCTGTCGAACAGGTTCTGGGCGTATTTATGGGCGGCGCTTTTAATTTTCCGTCCGGCAAAGGAATCTTTCAGGTCAGTGGTCACCATTTTTTGGGGCTCACCGAATTTGATGGACAGATTGGCTTTGCGTTTGTCACTATAAAATTCTTTAACAATATAGCCGAGATCCTTTAAGTAGATCTCGCGCTTACCCTTGCCGTTTTCATAGAGCCGGGCCAACTCGGCAAAATGTTCATCCTCCAGAACTCGCTCATAGGCGATGTTCACCGGCACGGCATAGACCTCGACATTGGCATACAACGATGCTTCGATATCGATTTGGAAGGGCAGGTGATGAAACCCGTCGATCTTGCCGGTATAGCTGCGACCGGTTTTTGTGCCGTCTTTTTTCAGCATCTCAAGCAGGCCCAGTTTGATGGAAGAAAAGCCTGGAAAGGTAACATACATTTCCTTTTCCTTGACGAGGTGATAGCGATAGGCGCGGGTTAAGGAAATAATTTCCTTGCGTCCCATGTCTATTTCGCTGCCGTCCGGCTGTCTGACCTTCTGCGGTTCACGAAATACTTTAAACGCCCCCCGGGTAGACAAATAACGTGCAATACTCATTTGATGCTTGTCCGCGAAGCTTCTGAGGTCTTCCAGAATATATCCGGGCAGGATGTCTCTGAAAATATCGATGTCTTCTATAAAAAGATTCGAGCCGCCTTCTACCAGCACCTTCATATTATTTTCTCTAAACAGAATGCTGAGCAGAATGAAATCGGCTTCACTCAAATGATTGGGCTTGAACGTGATGGCACAATCCGGGTGAGTTTCCTTGAAACGTTGGATGCCTTCAAGGCCAATGACCCGCATATTGAAGGTGTTGCCGCGGGCCAGCTGATATATTACCAGTTCCATCGGATTAATGCTCTGCCAGTCATGCTCAATCAGGTGGAACATGGATTTCATTTTATCGTACTGTTGTGTTTTCATATCTTTTCAAACAAATCGCCGAGGCTTTTTAAATGGGCTTTTTCATCATCGGCCATTGCAAACAGGATCTCCTTGACGCGGGGGTCCCGGCTTTTTTCGGCATAGCGCATATACAGATCCATTCCCTGGGCTTCCAGCATCATGGCAAAGTTAAGCACGTCTGAAGCTGTTTTAAAGTCCGGCGTGCTTTCTCCCAACAGTCTGTCAGGGTCCAGGCCGCCTTCCATCAATTCGGAGTTGACGGTGTCCTCAAAACTTGCGAGGGTTGTAACAGCGGAATCTATGGATTGATACAGATCAAATAATTTTTGTTTATGGCGAACTTCAATTTCAGCCAGATTGGAAAGGACGCTGGCAACCTCTGCAGCGGTGGCCAGTTTGGCTGCTGCTGCATAAAATTTTCGCAAGCCCTCTTCCAGACCATAGGCCAGGTAGATAATATCCTGCGGGGTTTCATCACCTTTTAAGAGAATCATCCCCATCGCTTCGGGCCCTGCAGCTGCAAGACCCTGCCAGGCCGCGATGCCGCCATTCAGGTTGTATACCTGCTTGAACCCCCTGCCGGTCAAAATTTGTGCAGCAGCACGGCTGCGACGGCCGGCGGCTCAGTAGGCGATGACAGGCTTTTCGGGATCCAATGCCTGCAGCCGCTCGTCCAGCGTCGGAAGCGGCATCAACTGACTTCCAGGGATCCGTGCGGTTTCATATTCCGATGGCTGGCGTACATCCAACAATGTATAACTTCCCTCCTTGTTGGCGTCGATGAAGGACTGAAGCTGGTCTGTATTCATGTTGGTATAAGATGAAAATATATCTCTGAGGCCCATTATATATTCTCCTTTTCTACCCGGGTGGGTATGCGGTAGCGTCTGTTTTTGGATCGGATAAACAGCTGATCGCCGTCCTCCTCCAAAAACGGAGCGATTTTCATTAAACCCTGTTCGGCGAATTTAATGATCTCATGGCCCCGGTGCATGTAGAGGCTGTCATTGGTGATGGACAGTTTGCGTGGGCTTAACTTGACCTTCCTTTTGGTGTTCAGCACCAGCATGATGTCGGTTTGCGGCAGGACATCGAAAACGAACAGGGCCGTATCTTCATGATGGAAATATACTTTTTCTATGCAGTCTTCATGGGCCTGGTACAGGTGATAGCCCTTGTCGTCCCGTCTAATGCTGGCGTGAAAATAATCGATGATCTTTTTATGCCTGAATTTGCCGTCGGAGTTGTGCCAGTTGCCATTGGCATCGAGCCAGAAAACAGCATCGTCTGCGGAGATTTCAATAGTTTTAACTGTTTTGCCCATAACAGCCGATTCGGAATGATCCGTGAGCAACAAGACACGGTAATTAGAAATATTAAAACAATATTTCCAGGACTCAATGCGGGTGTTCAGTTACTTCAGTTTTCTGAATTTATCCTGCCGTTGGCAGCCCGCAGGGTATTTTCCGATTCAATTCGCCCGATGTCGCGACGATTGGAATCTGCTGCAGCTTGCTGCTCGATTGACGGTGCCAGTTTTTCTTCTCCCGAAGGGTTGGTAAACTCATCATTGAGCTTTTGGATATAAGCGTTGCTGGCTTCCACCACCTTTTTCAGACCGGCCGCTGTGCGCCGCCCCCAGCCTGCAGGATTCGGCAAAAATAGACTGCGCCACCAGCGGCTGCTCTTGTGTAGAGCCCGCTGGTAATTGGCAAGCATATCCGGATCTTTTATCTCTGCCAGCAATTTCTTTTTGACTTTTTCTGCCGCCCAGCGCCGGATACTGAAATGCCCATATCCCGCCCCGGCAACCAAAAGGGCCAGAAACCCGTATTTGACAAACATATTTCGCGCCACCAGGTCCCAGAACGGCAGATTCAGCGCCAGACCTTCCCAGTAACCGCCCCAGATGGTCAGCGCCAGAAACGCCGCCACCAAGCCGGCGGCAATCGTTGCTTCCAACCACAGAACCTTGCGCCGCCAGCGGGTGATAAACCGCTGCAGCAGTGAAACGACATCCTGCTTTAACATCTGGGCAATTTGCTCCAGCATGCCGACAATCCGATAGGCGCGCTCTACGCCCACCTGTTCAATGCGGCGGTAAATAGCCCTGGAGTCAGCATCACATTTGCTCTCAAAGCGTGCCCGCACATCTTCGTTTTCAAAGG
The DNA here is from genome assembly GCA_019312835.1 of Deltaproteobacteria bacterium. Classification (GTDB taxonomy): domain Bacteria; phylum Desulfobacterota; class Desulfobacteria; order Desulfobacterales; family JAFDCJ01; genus JAFDCJ01. The sequence goes on along the minus strand of JAFDCJ010000365.1, from coordinate 915 downwards.
CAATGGCCGAGTCCTTGTTGTAAATGGCGAAGGAACTGCCTGCTGTCAAGCCGTATTGGGCCAGAGCCCGCTGCCAGGCGGCGAATACCTCCTCCAGGCTGTCTTCATTGGCAGTTACATCGATTTGATTCAGGATGTATAAAAACTTGTTCGAATCCCGCCGGTTAACGGTTGTTTTTACCAGATGTTCAAGGGTGTCGCGCATCGAGCCGGTTTCCGGATGCCGGGCATCGAAAAAAACCAGCACAAGGTCCGACAGATCGATGATGTGGTCGGTAATCCGTAAGGTGGAGGTGCGCTGAGCGTCGGCATCGAAGCCGGGGGAGTCGATCAGAATGGTGCCTTTTAGCATTGGGCTTGGGCAGGTTTTCAGCTGCAGGTAGGCATCGATGTGCTCGCCTTTCCCGGCGGCGACCTCTTCAATGGCCTGGCTGATTTTGTATAGAGGAAAGCGTGGATCTGCATCCAGCGCCAATCCGGGTAAAACGCGCTCTTTTTCATCCCGGGTGTAGCAAATCACGCTGAACTTATCGTCGACCGCCTGTATGCCGACGTCCTGCAAATTATACTGCAAAAAATTGTTGATGAAGGTGGATTTGCCCGCTGAATAAATACCCAGAATTGAAATCAGCGGCCACCAGGGGGTTCGGGTGGCGTGGGATTCCTCGCGCTGCAAAAAGCCTAATTTGCGGCTGATTCGATCCAACTCGCGAAAATTTTGAACAACTTCTGAGAGGATTGGATTTTCCTGTTTCAGGTGCTGTTCCAGTTTTTGTAATCGCTGGTTGATCTTGCTTTCTTTGAACATTCGCTATGCTCCAATCTCAAAGGTAGTATGCCTGTATGGCGGGTGCTGCGCTCTCTTCCAACATGAAGGTCCATGAATCACGCCCGCAATTGGCCCAACTTTACTAT
>JAFDCJ010000364.1 GCA_019312835.1 Deltaproteobacteria bacterium | reverse complement strand
ATCTGAAATCCATGGCACTGACCCTGAATCAGCACGAAATCTGGGAGATGAAGCGTTTTGTCGAAGAAGAGCTCGGACTGGCTTTCAGGTTCGATGCGCTGGTCAATCCCCGCTATGATTGCTCCCAGAGCCCGCTCGATGTGCGCCTTACTCCGGCCGAGGTCGTCAAACTGGACATGCTGGACCCCAAACGGGTGTCCGAATGGCAAAAATTTTCCGCTCTATTCGGGGGACCTCCAAACTCACCCGAAGAGGCCCGTCAGCTGTGGCGCTGCGGCGGCGGGCTGAATGCTTTTGCCATCGATGCCTTTGGGATGATGCGAATGTGCGCCCTGTCACAAAGCGATGCCTACGACCTGCGGCAGGGCAGTTTTGAGCAGGGCTGGGAACAGGCCCTGTATCAGCTGCGGCAAAAACAAATCAGCCGGGAGACCAAATGCGTGGCCTGCGGCATCCGGTCCATGTGCGGGATGTGTCCGGCCAATGCCGAGCTGGAGTGCCGGGATGCGGAGGTGCCGGTGGATTTTCTCTGCCAGGTGGCCCACTTGAGGGCCTATGCCTTTGATATTCACGTTGCCCCTCATGGAGATTGTGAATACTGCGAAGGCGGCAGCGAGTATCAAATGATTATGGATGAAGTCAATAATTTAAAATAAGGCCGAGGGGCAACGGAGCGGTCCTGCGGACCTCGATGAGCGCTTCGCTTTATGAGCACGTTGTTTAAGGAGCGGCTCTTCGAACCTTGAAATCTGAATTTTTTGTAGTGCTGAGTGTTGAGTACAAATTGTTTAATGAGCTCGTGCTTTAAGAGCACTTCATTTTAGGAGCGGTCTTTCAGACCTTGAGGAGATAAAAATGGAAAATTCTATCAGTGAAAGCGATTTTGTATTTCCTTTTGAAAAGATTGAAGTATGGCATTTATCTGTCGATTTTGCTGATTTTGTGCTGGGCCTTCTTGAATCATTTCCTCCTAACAAGCATTTCAGGGTGATTGGTCAAATGGAATCAGCTGTGTCTGGTATATCTCAAAATATCGCTGAAGGAAAAGGAAGACAGTACAATAAAGAGTTTATACAATTTTTGTATATTGCCATAGGCTGCCTTTTTGAAGTTCTGACTTTGACAGAAATTTTTAGAAGACGAAAACTATTCAAAAAAGAAGATACAATCGAAATTCGAAAAAAGGCGATAATTATTTATCGCAAAACGACTGCTCTAATTAAAAGCTTGAAGCGAAGAACATAAGCAACACTGATTTTGAACATGGAATCAAATTTAATGACAGAATCTATAGCAAAGCGCTCTTCAAGTGAAACGCTCCTCAAGCGAAGCGCTCCTACTGCAGAATGGAATACTCTCCGGAACGATGATACTGAAGTATTCGCTGAAATGATTGAAGAAGTTCTGAATCGGGGCCATTCCATTCGCTTTCGAGCCCCTGGCGACAGCATGTACCCGACGATTTGTAATGGCGATTTTATCACCGTTATACCAATCAAATCCCCATCTATCACTAATGGTGATATTATCCTTTACCAGCATCGATCCGGAGTAACTGCCCACAGAGTGATAAGTATCCTCAAGCGAAGCGCTCTTCAAGGCCCGCAGGACCGCTCCTCAAGTGAAATGCTCGAATTTATTCTTCGCGGTGATGCAGCAATTGAAAGCGATGCGCCGGTCAGGTCGGAACAGATTCTGGGCAAGGTTATTTCAATTGAAAGAAATGGCCATCGGATTGATCCTTATTGTCTTCGAATTAAACTCCTCTTCAAAACGCGCCGATTTGTCTCTTTCATCAAAAGGCAGTTGCGCCGCCTCCTTTCAAGATCCGCATAAAATCCTTTAATAATAATATCTTTAAAGATTCAGAGGACATCCGCAATACAGGATGTCTTTTTTTTTGCCTATCGGAGGTCAATTTTTCCGACCCAGGTATAAAAAAATTTAATACCGATAAAAACAATTAATAGTTTTACCCCATGTTTTCACGGTTCATATGGGCTACCGCCAGGGTGGCGCTTGAGCACCTAAAACAGCCTAACATATTATAATCATTATATTTAAAAGTTTAGATAGCGCCACTTATGTTTGTGGCAGGGGACTGCCTTTGAATGAATGCCCTCCATAAATGGATTGGCATCATATTTGCTCTTACTCTGAGCAACAGAATTAGGAGATGAGAACCATGCGTATTCGAAACAACTCAGGATTTTCTCTAGCGGAACTGATCACCATTATGGGCATTCTCTCTGTCCTGGCGGTGATCGCGGTACCGAATATGATCGGCTGGCGCAGCGGAAAACAGATACAGGGCGCGGTGGAAAACCTTAGAGGTGACCTGCAGATGGCAAAATTAAAGGCAGTTCAGGAAAATGGTCCTGTAGCGATATTATTTGGCAGCAACAGTTACCAGGTCTTTTTAGATGATGGCGCCAATGAAGGGGCATTTGACGCAGGCGAGCGTCTTCTCAGAGACCGGCAGCTGCCACCCGGTGTTTCAATAGATCTTTTCGCCACCGGCTTTGGCGGTCTCGGGTACGCACGATTTAACACCAGGGGATTGCCTGAGAATACCGGCAATGTTGTGATGGACAGTTCGAACGGAGAGACACGGACCATCGGTTTGAACCGCATTGGTCGTGTCAACATGCCATAGAATAAATAACCTGAAAAGAGTTTTCCATGAAAAAAAATAAAACGAAAACCGCATTATTAAAAAAGAACAGCGGCTTTACCTTGATCGAGGCGCTGATCGCCATGGCCATATTTGCCATCGGCATTCTGGCCGTCGGCAGCATGCAGCTTTCAACTTCCAAAAACAATACCACGGGAAACATGACTACCCAGGCCACCATGCTGGCCCGGCAGAAACTCGAGGAACTCAAAACCGTACTGGACGTCACCACCTTATCGGCAGGATCGGATGCCAATAATCCCATCGATGTGGACGGCAACGCGGGGGGTATCTATACGCGGCAATGGAATGTGGCCAATCCCCTCGGCACCAGTACTTCACGCCATATTACCGTCACCGTGAGCTGGGACCGAAGGGGCCAGAACCGCAGTGTGGTGCTCGAATCAATTACCAGAGGAAATGGAACATGAAGAACCTGATTTCAACCGCTTTAAAATCAACGTCGGTTTCTGATACCGGACGCGACCGGAGCCGGGGCTTTACTCTGATCGAGTTGATGGTGACGATGGTCGTCGTATCGATCATTATGGCTGCTATCTACAGCGTATACGCGGCGCTGACACGGTCCTACACCACCCAGAACGCCGCCGCCGATGTCCAGCAGGCCGTGCGCGCCACCATAGATTTTATGGCCGAGGATATCATGATGGCCGGCCTCACCAATCCGGAGGAAGATTACGGCGGCATCGATGTGGGAATCAGCGTGGCGGGCTCCACCCGGATCGCCTTCAACGCCGACCGAAATATGGATGGAGATACCGATGCCGCTGATGACTTCGAGAATATCACATACGCCCTGGCCGGTGATCAGCTCCAGATAACCGATAATACAGGCACCGAAAGCCTTATCGATAATGTCGTCAACCTTCAATTCAGATACTTCAAGGAAAATGACACGGATACGCCGACAGATAACGATTTAATCAATGGCCGCGATATGATCAATTACCACGCGCTCGGTGACCCCCTGGGGGCCGATGACCGGTCTGATATCCGTACGGTGGAAATTTCCATAACCGTCGAGGAGCCTGCCGGACGTGAGGGCATGATCCAGCGAACCTACACCACCCGGGTCAGGAGGCGTAATGCGGATCTTTAATCAGGGAGCAAGGCAGATGCTTAAAAAAAGAATATTCTGGAAGAAAACAACATCCATTTTAAACAACGAAGAGGGTGCCGTTATTATTGCGGCCCTGATGATCCTGGTGCTGCTCACCATCATCGGCATCGCTTCAACCAATATCAGCAATACGGAAGTAAAGATCGCCGGCCACGAGCTGATCTACCAGCAGAACTTTTATCGGGCCGAAGGGGCCACTCTGGAAGCCGTTGAGATAATGGAGGGATTGGCCGATCCCAAAACCACAGATCCCGCCTGGCTGTGGGATACGTTGGATACGTTTACCGATGACACGGCCTCCGACAGCACTCTCTGGGACGGCAGCATGACCGGTGCCGATGCAACCCCCGAACCGTCCATCCTTGCAGATACCCGCTATGTTGTGGTTTCCGGGGGAATTATGGAGGGGGAGACGCTGGATATCGGCAGCACCAAGATCCATCGCTATGCGATTTACGGTCGCTGCGCGCCTCCCAAGAGAGGTTCGACCACCGTCGAAATCGGATATTTAAAAGCATTTTAATAAGGAGCATTCCAATGAATATAATCCACTGTAATCCAATAACAGTTAGCAGTCCTAAAGGACCTTCTTTATCTTCGATCAGCGGGTTTCTGAAAAGAAGGTTTCCGGCACTGATGTTTTTGGGCATCCTGTTTGTTCTGGCAGCCGGCTGGGGCATCGGGGTGGATGCAGTTTATGCCAACACCGTGGATGTCCGGATTTCCGCAAGCTCGGATGATGCCGAAGAGGCCGAGAGTGGTTCAGTCGGCCTCAGTAGCTCTGACCTGGAGTTGGTCCGAACATCGAGCAACCAGCAGGTTGGCATGCGTTTTCAAAATATTACCATTGAGCAGGGTGCCATCATCAACAGCGCTTACATCGAGTTTGCCTGCGATGAAAACTGGCATACCGAAGTTACCAGTCTAACTATCTACGGCCAGGCCCACAACAATGCCCTGACATTCAGCGGTATCAATTATAATATCAGCCACCGGGTAAAAACCAACTCATCTGTTGCCTGGGATATTACTGCCCAATGGGGCACCACACATGGAAGATACCAAACTCCTGACCTTAGGGATATTATTCAGGAAATCGTAGATCGCTCCGGCTGGGAGAGCGGCAATTCCCTTGCCATCATTGTGACCGGTTCGGGCAAAAGAGTGGCAGAATCATGGAATGGTGCCAATAGCTCCGGCGATCTAACACTTGCTCCCAGGCTTGTCATCGACTATACTGGCGGCAGCGACAAAGTCGACACATGCCGGATATATTACCGCGACAACAAGCAGGCCCAGGCGGACAGCACAACCAGCCTGTCGGTGGATGCGCCTTCCGTATCGGAGGGTGATTTGATGGTTGCCACGGTGGCCTTCGGCGATGGGGACGCCGTTCTCAGCGCCCCGGCCGGCTGGACCGCAATCCAGCCCTCTTCACCCGGAGCCGAAGCCATGCGCACGAGTGCCTGGTACAAAGTGGCCGGAGCGAGTGAGTCCGGGCCCTATGTGTTCAGCGCCAGCGGTGCTGCCGATGAGATGCTCGTTGATATCGCCACCTTTTACAGCTCGGCGGGTGCCGCTGTAATCGGGTGGTCCCTGGAAGACTCGTCGTACAATTACCTGGGTGCCGCAGACACCGTCATCAATTCGGAAAAAGTGAGGTGTGTCGACTTTGGTCTGCTCTATTTCGCCGGATCCTATGAGGATTCCGCTGACGTCGTCAGCCAGCCGAGCGATATGATCGTTCTCTCCGAGCAAAAGAAAACATCGGGGGCCCAGCTTCTGTCGCTGGCGGCCTACTACCAGAAACGCGATGCCGGTCTCAATATCTCCAAAACCATCGAGTGGGCTTCACCTTCAGCGTTTATAACAGCACTTGCCGCAGTCTTCAGCTGCCAGAGCAGCGCCGAGTGGATCATTGACGCCAGCGAGGGCACCCACGGCAGCATTTTACCGCTCGGCCATATCGGCGTGCCGGACGGCGGCAGCAAAACCTTTGCCATCGTACCCGATGCCGGCTATCAGATCGAAGATGTCCTGGTGGACGGTACCTCCATGGGGCCGTTGACCTCTTACACCTTCAACAATATCAAAGCCGATCATACCATACATGCAACTTTCAGGGCTACCGGACTTTTTACCATTATGGCCAGCGCAGGATCCAACGGGAGCATTTCGCCCAGCGGATCGGTGGGGGTATCGCCCGGCGACAACCAGACATTTACGATTCTGACCAATTCAGGTTATGTCGTGGACCAAGTGATGGTAGATGGCCATAAAAAGGGTGCGCTGACCTCTTATACCTTCGAAAATGTCGACGACGATCACAGCATCTCGGTAACATTTAAAGTGGATACGGCCGCACCACCGGATGACACCTGTACCGATATTTCGGATATTCCGCTGGATGCCCGCTTTCAGTCGGCTCCGCCCAATATCCTCATTGCCCTCGATGACTCCGGCAGCATGAGCTTTGAGATTCTGGTGCCGGGAGCCTATGACGGCAGATACGAAGACCATTTTGACTATGTTTTTGATAACCCGTGCGGGGACGTATTCGGAGGCACCTACGGGTGCCACGAATATGACCGTGACAGCATACTGATACGCGGTGGAAACCGGCTGAACTGGGAGACCCAGTGGAGCGGATTTAACAAGGTGTACTATGACCCCACAATTGATTACGAGCCCTGGCCCCTGGTAACGGGCATAATGGATAATGCGGACGCCAATTTCCCGCGTGCGCACCCCATGCACGCTTCGCCCACCTTCGATCTGAGCAGCAGCTATGATGAGGTTTTGATCGACGGTTCCGAAATCATCGCCGACGATCTAGACACCGCTGTTTTTACCAAAAACGCCAACTGGGAAGAAAGGACGAGTGCGGAAGCATATGATAGCCATTACTTATTGGCTTACAATGAAGAAAGAACCTATACGGCCAGCTGGAAACCATACGTACCTGGTGGAACCTATAAGGTTTACGCCCGTTGGCATAGTGAACCGCATCGCTCGAAGTACGTGCCTTATGACATTGTCCACGCGGGCGGAACCACTACCATTAAGGTTGATCAGACATCAAACGGCGGCAACTGGTACGAACTCGGCATCTTTACCTTTAACAGCGGCATCGCCGAGGTGAGTATGAGTGTCTACATAGGCGAAGCGGAAGGTAACTTTAGCGCTTGCGCCGATGCCATCAAATTTGTCCCCGAGGGCACCTGGACCCTCGACATCCCGCGGGCCCACTATTACGTGAAGTCGGCGACGGCCGACAAACCTTACCTGGTGACCGTAGACGGTGGCTTGATCTCTTACTATGAATTCAACGATCTTGACGCCGACGATGTGGTCGATCCCCAGGAATTGCTGCCTGCCATCAGCCCGCCCGCCGATGTGAAGACCGGGCGCACCTATACCGAAGAGCGCCAGAACTTTGCCAACTGGTACACCTACTACCGCCGGCGTGCATTGGCTGCTACTTATGCAACGGCCCAGGTGATTACAAACTTCCAGGCCGTGCGCATCGGTCTATACGGCATCAATATCGGCAAGAGCTGGACGATCACCCAGCGCGTGCTCAACGTCAAAAACGACGGCGAGGATTATACCGAAACCCTGCTGAATCTTTTATACGATTTTAAATTTATGGGGGGTACCCCGCTGAGGCGTGCCGTCGAAGCCGGAGGCCGCTACTTTGACAAGCACGATAATAAACAGCTGGATGGAACCAACGGCGATGATTCCCCCTGGGACAGCGCAACTGATGGCGGTGAATGTCAGCAGGCCTTTACCATCGTAATCACCGATGGCTACTACAACGGCGGTGGCCCCCAGACCGGCGCGATCGCAAACAATGACGGTGACAACGGGGAACCCTATGCCGATACTTACTACGATACCCTGGCCGACGTTGCCATGTACTACTACGAGCGGGATCTCAACACCGATCTGGCCGATAACGTGCCGGTCAACTCCTATGACAGCGCAACCCACCAGCACATGGTGACCTACACCGTCGGGTTTGGTGTGGTCGGGACGCTTAACCCCGATGACTATGACGCCGATTTAAAACACAAGACCACCGGCGATTACGTCGTATGGTCGAACCCGCACGTCGGCAAATCGACACCGCAAAGAGTCGACGATTGCTGGCATGCCGCGGTCAACGGCCACGGGAAATTTCTAAATTCCTCAAACCCCAAGGAACTGGTCACCGCCATGAATGCAGTCATGAAGGACATTGAGCGTCGCGTGTTTTCGTCCTCGGGCGTGGCCATCAACGGCGATGAATTGTACCAGAAGCTGCAGCCGGATCTGCTCATGTTCCAGGCCAGTTACAGCTCTGAAGGCTGGACCGGCGAGGTCAAGGCCTTCAAGGTCGATGAAATCAGCGGAGACGTGGATACCCTCAATCCCGAATGGTCGGCGGCTCAAAATCTGAACGCCAAAGGGTGGAACGGTCGTCTGATCGCCAGCTATAACGGGAGTACCGGCATACCCTTTCGCTTTGCCAATCTGACAGATGCCCAGAAGACCCTGATCGATCCAAACTGGGCAACCGACGATACCGCTGCCCGCAATATTATGGATTACCTGCACGGGGATACCAGCAACGAAGAGCGCAACGGCGGTACGCTGCGCAGCCGTTTTTCGGTGCTCGGGGATATCGTGCATTCAGCGCCGGTGTTCAAAAATGATATCCTCTACGCGGGTGGCAACGACGGCATGTTGCATGCCTTTGACGTGCACACCGGTGAGGAGCTTTTTGCCTATGTGCCCAACCTGGTGTTTGAAAATCTGAGCAAGCTTGCCGATCCGCTTTATGAGCATCTGTATTTTGTGGATCTGCCGGCCACTATCAAAGACGTCAGCCTGTCAGGTGTCGACACCATGCTCGTCGGTGGTCTGGCCAAAGGGGGCCGCGGCTATTTTGCGCTGGACATCACCAACCTGACGCCCACTACCGTTCCCGGGGCCGAAATGCTTTTGGACAACCGCGTTATGTGGGAATATCCGGATACGGTCACGCCCAGTCCGCAGGTTAATGATCTCGGCTACTCCTTCAGCAGGGTTGCCGTGGTTCAGTCCAACGATTCCACAAACGCGCCCTGGGTTGTTATTTTCGGCAATGGCTACAACAGCGCAAACGGCCATGCCGTGCTGTTTATTCTCGATCCAGCCAATGGCAACCTGCTGAAAAGAATCGATACCGGTGTCGGTGACTGCAACGGCCTGTCAACGCCGACTGCGGTGGATGTGGATTATAATGATACGGTGGATTATGTCTATGCCGGAGATCTCAAGGGCAATTTATGGAAGTTTGACCTGACCGCCGATGATTATAACCAATGGGATGTGGCTTATTACGATAGTGTCACACCCAAACCACTGTTTCAGGCGCAGTCGGGTCAGCCCATCACCACCAAGCCCAGTGTGATGTTCCACTGCGAAAAGAACGGCTACATGGTGACCTTCGGCACCGGAAGGTATCTGGGATTGGATGATCTTGCCGATACCAATGTCCAGTCGGTATACGGCATCTGGGACTACGGCGATGATGTCGATGACAGCGAGTATGTCGGCGCTTTCAACGGCAGTCTCATCAGCGACACCTACCTGCCGACCACGGTATCGCTGCTGCAGCAGATCGTCGTCGATGAGCGCAATGAATTCGGTGTGGATCTCCGAACCCTTAGCAACGGTTATCCGGATTGGAAGACGACCACCGACCTGAGTAGCAGCTGCGGTGATAATTCCGGTACCGACGACTGTGACCCGAATGGACTGGGCACCGAGTCGGATCCGGTCAGGAATGTGGGCTGGTATTTTAATCTGCCGCAAACCGGTGAACGGGTGGTCAGTGATGTGCGCATCCGGGCAGGCAAACTGACGGTGGTATCCTTTGTTTCCGAGGGCAGTCAGTGCGGTCTGGCCGGCCATTCCTGGGTGATGGTGATGAATCCATGCACCGGCGGACGGCTGTCGGAAGCCCATTTTGATTTTAACGGCGACGGTGAGATCGACGATCAGGATTTGATTAATATCGGAACCATAACCGACCCAATCATGGTACCGCCCACCGGGCTGAAAATAGACGGCAAGGTGGAGCTGCCCAGCTACCTGATCGATGGGAACGTAGAGAAGGGATACTACAATACCTCCGATACCGAAATCGAAGCGCTGCTCCAGAAAGCCCCCAGACTGGGGATGACCTACTGGCGGGTGCTGCGCAACTAATAATGAATAAACCCGCGAAGAGGTTTCAAGACCACTTCTAAACGGGCACCAAACTTTTACAAAGGAGAATGAACCGATCATGATATTCGATAAGATATTCCGGAGAAGACGAGGCGCTCTCCTGGTCTGCCTGGGTCTGGCAATTCTGTTTGTGCTGTCTGCCGCCCCTGGAGATATCAGCTATGCCAAAGGCCGCATTATGCGTGAGGAGTGGAAAGTGCCGAATTTCTACCCGCGGGGATTTGACGGATACGGCAAAATTGAAGTCATCGAACGGAACCGCATTGTCGTCGATGATTCGGCCTTTGAATTTTCACGGCATGTCCAATTTGCGACTCCCAGAGATCGCAATGCCGGCATCTACGACTTTAGCGTCGGAGACACCGTTGCCTTTCTGCTGAACGAAAAGCGCGAAATTGTTTCCCTGTGGTACATAGAATTTCGCTAACGGTTCAAAAACCGCTAATTAAAATACGTTGCCAGGTGCCATCAACCCAAGGGGACATCCCCCGGATGTCCCCTTATAAATTTTTCTATTTAAGGGACGGGGTTGATTTGTTGCGTTTTTATTCTTCAAATAACCTCAGATTCCTATCTGAAGCGATTCTTTCTCCTCTAACCACCGCCCGGCTGACCGCTGATTTGCTCATTTTCAATCGGCGCGAAACGTCTGTACCCGTCATTTCCAATTCATTTACCGCCCAATAGCACAATACGCTTCTGGCTTTCACGCGTTTACGCTGTTTGACATTGCTCAACAACTCGTTTGGTGCCAATTTAAATAGTGTCGCAACCCGAGCTAAAATTTTATCAAAGTCATACCCCTGCATTTGAATGCGGTATCGCCGCTCCAAGCGTTCATTTTGCTCATCCAGTGCTGATTCCACAAAATCACTGTCTCCTAAAATTCTCTCATCGCCTTTAACATGTATTTTTAATTGGCGATAAGATTTTAGTGCAGTCCACCCACCCACCGATCTGATAAGTCCGCCGCCTGTCAGGTCCGTCCGCTTGCCCTTTTTCACACCTTTTTCAACAAAATCACGATAATGTTTACGGGCAGACGATACCCTTTTGCCAAATAGTTTCAAAACATAATGGCTGTCCTGCCAGTCGTTTTTGATTTTGCCCATCAAAACACTATGGCCGCAATAGCGATACCGATCCAATTGATGGATGGAACTTACCAGACCGGCGCGTAAAGGATTCAGATGAATATAGCGCACCAGCTCCAAAAGATAAGCGTCTTCCTGGCAGAGAATCGATTTATAACGGTTTTGAAAGAGGCGGCCGCTGCGGTCGTGGCGAAGATTAAAGCTGACCGCGTATCCGGTGAGTAACCTCCGCATGACTGTTGCGATCGGCACAATGCCGGTCTTAAGCAGGAGATGGAAGTGGTTGTCAATTAGCGCCCAACCGTAGCAAGGGGTTTGAGATTCTGATAACACCCTGCCCAGCCTCGCAACAAATTTTTTCTTATCCGCATCGTCGGCAAATATTTTCCGCCGCTCAATTCCGCGGCAGATAATGTGCTGTAACGCTCCAGGTGCATCTATTCGGGCTTTTCGAGGCATACTGAGATGAATAGCATACTGAATCAAAAAAACAACGCAAAAATTCAACCCCGTCCCCCTTTTTGTTTCCGTTTTTTATGGGAACCTTGAACCGCGCGCAACCTTTAAACAATTTAACGAACCATTAAAAAAATTAAGAGTGTTTACCAGGTAAATTCCAGAAGCAATCAGAATATTTTTCCCTAATTAAACCCCTCAATTTTATTCGCAAAATGCCGATAATTGTCTCAGGAAGGTGGATTTTCAAAAAACAAAATCTTTCAACCCTTGAACTCATTGAAATTACAACAAAAAATTCGGGGAGATGTTTGCCTTGCCAAAATTTCAGTCAGGAAAATTTTGTCTTTTTGGCGCCGTAATTTCCTTTGAATTTTTATAAATATTCAACACTTGCGAATTCAGTCGAACAAATATCCGCGGCACAAAATTTGCGTGATTTTTAGAGACTTAGTGTGAACTCGTGTCGTTCGAAAACCGAAGTGTATTAATTTTTTAGATATTTATTTTTTCCATCCATACGGAGGGAAAACAAGAAAAGGCGACCTTGGCAGAGTTCTTAAAAACATTTTCGCCGCGTTGCAGCCTACTGTGATTGCCTTTTCAAAATATCGTCAGGGTTAAACGACTATTAATTTCTGGTTGCTCTTTAGACATCATCGCTTCAGGCTTGAGAGGTCGGATT
>JAFDCJ010000363.1 GCA_019312835.1 Deltaproteobacteria bacterium | reverse complement strand
CTGCAATTTTGATGTCGTCTTCTACTAATAGTAATCGCATGGCATTCATTAAATCATAAATGAATTATGATCAGATTATCCCAAGATTGCGCCTTGGTCTTTTAAAGATAAAAAATCACCCGAAACGCCTGAGCGCTCCTGTCCGCTAAAATTCAATCGCCACCTGGAACTGGAGCATTGTTTGTGAATCAGCTGCTTCGCTGCCTTTTTCCTTTTCATACTTTGAAAACCGGTATTCGAAGGAGAAGGCTGCATCCTCTAGATATGATAGATCAACATGGTCTAGAAAAAAGTAGTTGAATCCGGCAATAACCCGGTAATCGAGAACTTCGTCCTGATCTCCCGGGTTGTCGTCATCGAAGTCTTCATAGCGTGCTGCCACCTGCAACCAATCCAGCAGATCAAATGCAAGCCCTGCAACCGCAACCCTCTCCTTGTTTTCACGGCCGTTTTCTCCGTTTTCCCGCTGCAGGGCGGTTATATATTCAGCGTCCAGGATGAACTTCCAGAAATCCAACGTGAAAGCGCCACCGATAGATTCGTTGCGTCTTCCGTCACCGGGCTCGCTGTTGTAAAAAGCGCTCACGGTGAGTGTGTCCCTTACAGGCGCAAGCGTGACATTGGCGATATAAGAACCAAAGCGATCTTCTTTTTGGTGTTCGGGCCTGAACTCATGGGTATCAAAATCTTCAAGGTTATCCATGATGCTCGCGTCTTCATAGATTGAAAATGAGATGTCCAGACCGAAAAAATCCGGTGCAAAACCAAGGGTGGCACCCCATTCGTCGATTTCGTACAAATCTTCGGCAAGGGTGCCTTCTATCAGGTGGTCTTCGAAAACACCGAAAGGCAGCACCGTTTTACCGCCGATAAAATACAGCGGTATCCGCGGTGCTTTCAAAGTAGCAGTGGCTTCGTCTATTCTGAAATTTCCAGCGTCACCGTCCCTACCGATATCTTCGAGCTCCAGCGCCACCAGGGCCTTGCTCCACTCGTTGAAAATAGCGCTGAGGGCAAACGTCACGGAACCAATAAAAAGATCAGAACTGCTGCCGCTATCCTTGTTATCTATATCTTTTACGTCAAGATATTCATAGTTCGTTTCGATGTAGCCAATCAGCTTGATCTTTTCCTCACCCACCTCTTCTTTTTCTTCTATCACTACAATTATTTTCTCGCGTTGTTTGACTTCGTGGTCGGCTTCACTGTCTTCAGCCTTCGCTGAGTAACTAAGCCCCAAGATCAAAATAGGCACGACTGAAAACACAAGCCTTCGGTTCGTCATCTTATTCGCGGCCATACCAGTTAATGCCTGATATTATGATAATTTACCATACGTAAATTACCTGAAGCTTACAGAAAAATTACCATTTGATAATATTTTACCGGGCTGGTACATAATTCTGTCAGAGCATATCGTTAATTAACTAATTAACTGTATAATTAGTAATTTACGAAAAACCATTTTAGCATTAATCGCAGGAACACACAACAACGGCCAGATTGGATACGGCCGCCGCTCCGATACACCAAAATGGTGGTGAAGCGCACCGGCGTTTCGCAAAGGGATCCGAATGCCAGCGTACGCGGAAGGTAAGGAATAAATTACGGATGATGTCTGAGAGAAGAGACAAGGCCAAACGGCCCAATCACTCGGAATCGATGATGAGCCGCCTGAAGACCGGGCTCAATGGTCTGGCCGGGGACAGTGAGCTTGCATCGGACCCGGAACAGTTGCGCTTGCGCAAGGCGGTTCTCATCCTTCTGGCTGCAACCTGCACGATCCTGGGCATATTCTGGGGAATCACCTATTTTTCCCTGGGACGTCCCCTGGCGGGCAGCTTGCCCCTGGGGTACTCGGCGATGTCGGCCGGCAGTCTCGTTTACTACCTGTTGTCGAAACGCTATAAATTTTTTTGCCGCAGCCAGCTGCTGCTGATCCTGATTTTACCTTTTCTGCTTCAATGGAGCCTGGGGGGGTTTGCCGCCTCAGGTTCGGTCATCATCTGGTCGATTCTTGCGCCCATCGGTGCGCTGATGTTTGCCGGAACCACCCGGGCGATACCGTGGTTTAGCGCCTATCTGATGTTTCTGATCCTTTCAGGCTTTCTTGACGGGCGGGATATTTCACGAACGGCGCTACCGCCTTTGATTGTCATCATTTCTTTTGCCATGAACATCGGGGCCGTTTCGGCCATCGTCTTTTTTCTTCTCAAATTTTTCGTTCATGCCCGGGAACAGGCCATGGCGGAATTGGACCGGGAGCACCGCAAGGTGCGTCAATCGCTGTCATTGGCCATGGAAGTCCAGCAAAACTTGCTTCCCAACAGCAACCCGTCTGTCAGGGGATTGGACATTGCCGGGAAAAGTGTCTACTGCGACGAAACCGGCGGAGACTATTTTGATTTTCTAAAGCCGGTAGGTGCGGGTAACGATTGTGTGAGTGTTGTGGTTGGTGATGTCTCGGACCACGGCATCCCGTCGGCGTTGCTGATGGCCACAGCCCGTGCCTTTATCCGCCAACGCGCTTCACGACCGGGCAGTATCGCGGAAATAGTTACCGATACCAACCGGCAACTGGCCGAAGATGTGCAGGATTCCGGCCGCTTCATGACCCTTTTTTATGCCACCATCGACCGGCAAAACAATCGCATGCACTGGCTGAATGCCGGCCACGAGCCCGCACTTGTCTATGATTCTGATTCAGACAGCTTCGAGGAGTTGCACGGTGGTGGCAATCTGCCCGTGGGAATTTATGATGATTCCAACTATGCTCAGGCTGAGATGGCGATTGCTCCCGGGCAGATATTGGTCATCGCCACCGACGGCATCCGGGAAGCTTCAAATCGCTACGGGGGGCGATTCGGCAAAGAGGCTTTTTACAAAGTCATCCGCCAAAACGCGGCCGCAAGCGCCCCCGATCTTTTGGCGGCCGTGTTCAACGCGGTGGATCTATTCCAGTACGGCAATAGCGTCGAAGATGATATGACCCTGGTGATCGTCAAAGTGTTAAAAAGCGCTACGTGATCATCGGCCCTCGCGGATTGGCGGGGAATTTCTTTTCCTTCTATTCAGCGAGGCGATTGCGCATCGTTGGGGAATGATTTCGTTTCTTTTATTTTTGAAATCCCCGGGATCAGCGTTGTGGTGCTGCTGACGCCGGGCAGCTGACGGATTTGTTCATGCACGAACTGGGAGATGATCTCGGCGTCCGAGCTGAGCAGGTCGCGGGTCAGCT
>JAFDCJ010000362.1 GCA_019312835.1 Deltaproteobacteria bacterium | reverse complement strand
GAGAACATGTCGCAGCTAACTTACGCGAGCATAGATCAGACAATTCTAAACACCCTGACGCCGCCCAAGAAGTACTACTGGGTCATCGTGTTCCTGTTGTTCGCAGGAGCGCTCATCGGAGCGGCTTGCTGGGCGTACCAGATTTTTGTCGGCATCGGTGTGGGCGGGCAAAACAACCCGGTGGGCTGGGGCACGTATCTGATCAATTTTGTCTTCTGGGTGGGTATTGCCCATTCCGGCACCCTGATATCCGCCATCTTGCACTTGTTCCGGGCCGGCTGGCGCAACCCCATCGCCCGGGCGGCTGAAACCATGACGGTTTTTGCAGTCTGCATTGCCGGCCTGTTTCCCTTTATTCACCTGGGCCGCGTCTGGCAGGTATACTACATGATACCGCTGCCCAACCAGAGACTGCTGTGGCCCAACTTTCTGTCGCCGTTGATGTTTGACGTGATCGCCATCAGCACCTATCTGACGGTGAGCTCCCTGTTCTGGTACACAGGTCTGCTGCCGGATCTGGCCGCGGTTCGCGATCGATCTGCGGGAACCCGCTATAAAATTTTCAAAATCCTATCCCTGGGGTGGACCGGCGCACATGAGCAGTGGCGTCACTATAGCCGCGGGTATCTATTTTTCGCAGCCCTGGCAACCCCGCTGGTTATCTCCGTTCACAGCGTGGTGTCATGGGATTTTGCCCTGGCGATCACCCCCGGCTGGCACACCACCATCTTTGCCCCCTACTTCGTGGCCGGCGCCATTCACTCCGGCCTCGCGATGGTGCTGACCCTGATGATCCCTTTGCGCAAACTGTTTAAATACGAGCAAATCATCACGGGAGAAGTGTTGGAAAATGTCGCCAAAACCATTGTGTTCACCGGTTTGATCGTCGGCTTTGCCTATGCGACGGAGTATTTCATCGCCTGGTACAGCCACAACGCTGTGGAAATGGAGCAATTTCGCTGGCGGGCGCTCGGCGATTACCGCTGGGGCTTTTACTTCATGGTGGGGTGCAATACGTTGATTCCGCTTTTGTTTCTGTTTAAAAAAGTTCGCACGACCATCGCAACCCTTTTTATCATCTCGCTGATTGTCAATTTCGGCATGTGGTGGGAGCGCTTTGTCATCATCGTCGGCGGGGTGGCCCACGGATTTGCACCTCACGCCTGGGGTCTTTATGCACCGACCTACATTGAATACGGCATCATGCTCGGTGCGTTTTGCTTGTTTTTCTTTCTATTCGTGCTGTTCGCCAAGCACCTGCCGTCTGTTTCCATGACCGAAATGAAAGAGGTCGTCGAAAAAGGAGCCGAGAGCCATGGGGCCTGAATGCTATCTGATGGGACTTTTCAAAGATGAAGATCAAGTCGTTGCAGCCGTCAATGAGTTGAAGGCATCGACATATACGTTTCACCGGGTCAACAGTCCCTTTCCCAGCCATAAGATAATGGACGCCCTCAATTTAAAGAAAAGCATGGTGGGCTGGTTCACCCTGGCCGGCGGCATTATTGGCCTGGTGGGTGGCTTCTGCCTGGCGATATTCACGGCCGTTCAATGGAATATGATCGTCAGCGGCAAACCGATTGTGGCCATCATCCCCTTTGTGATCGTCGGGTTTGAAGCCACAATCCTGTGTGCTGTCTTCGGCAACATCCTGGGGCTCATCACCCAGACCCGATTGCCAAATTATAAATTGATGCAGCATTATGACCCGCGCTGTTCCGGAGAATATTTCGGCATCCTGGCTTCCTGCGAAACGGGTCAGGAAGACGGTCTCAACGAATTTTTCCGCCAAAAAGGCGGCGAGGTCCGGGTTTTCGACTAAAGATCCTTAAAGGTCTGGAGACGAAGATCAACTAAAACATTATTGCAGATTTTCGTTTTGGAGTAATGGAGTGATGGAGTATTGGAGTGTTGAAAGAAGCTAATATGGATTTTTCCATCACTCCAACACTCCAATACTCCGAGTTTAAGGGGAACGGTAAGTTTTCACAATGAATAGCTTTTTTTGGCGTTAATATCGCGAAGGATTTTCGGTTATGTCAGAAAAAACCGCCCCACCCGCAGGGTCATCTAAATCACCGGCCTTCTGGCTGTTCATCGTCCTGGTCGCCGTCGGGGGTGCTGCTTTTATTTACGGTGCCATCAGCCAGCATCCCGCCCGCGCCTGGCAGGCCTATCTGATTAATTTTTTGCTGTGGTCGGCCATTGCCCAGGGGGCCGTGTTGTTCTCAGCCGTCATGCACATGACCAAGGCCCGCTGGAGCGGACCGTTAGCCGGCCTTTCAGAATCTTTTGCCGCCTTTTTCCCGTTATCCTTTGTGCTGTTTCTGGTGTTGTTCCTGGGTAAAAACCATATTTTCCCCTGGCTGCACGAAGACCTGCACGGCAAGGAAGTCTGGCTTAACATCCCCTTCCTGTTCTGGCGCAATTTCTTTGGTTTGCTGATTTTGTATGTGCTTGGTTTCGGCTACCTGTACAATACGCTGCAGCTTAAATTCGATCCGAATCAACCCCCCAAAGGGGTGCGCAAATACATTTACAACGGCTGGAAGCAAAACAGTCGCCATCCGGAGCGGGTCAAAAAAAGAATGACCATGTGGGGCGGGTTTTATATTTTTGCCTTTACCATGGTGCTGTCCTTGATCGGATATGATCTGATCATGAGCATGGATCCGCATTGGATCTCAACCCTGTTCGGAGCTTATAACTTCGTCAAAGCCGTTTATGTCGGCCTGGGCGCCTTGATCATTCTGGCCTGTATTCTTTATCTGCGACACGGTGAAGCCACCGGTATAACCTCCGCTCATCTTCACGACATCGGCAAACTGTTTTTTGCTTTCTGTCTGCTGTGGGCGGACTTCTTCTATGTTCAGTTGATGGTCATTTACTACGGCAACATTCCGGAAGAGACCTATTATGTAATTGCACGAACCATGCTGGCGCCATGGAACAATCTGGCATGGACGATTTTTATTGTGTGCTTCATCGCTCCCTTTGTCATTCTTTTGAACAAAAAGATAAAAACCAAACCGGTTTTCATGGTGATCCTCTGCTCGGTGGTTATCATCGGCATCTGGCTTGAACACTTGCTTTTGCTGGGGCCGGCCTTGAACCATGGCGGGGAATCGATTCCCATGAGCATTTCAGACGGTCTGATCAGCCTTGGCTTTTTAGGCCTGATGGCCATCGCAATTCGGCATTTTCTCGCCGTTTTCCCGGAATTGGTTTTAATCAAAAACGGTAATTGATCTCGATGAAACAATCGATCCTTTAACAAGGAAATAGGGCGTTGAAAAAAAATACTGTTCCCATTGTTCTGACATTTCTGACGGTGTTTTTCACGGCAGCCTTCATCTATCTTTTTTATGCCGCCACAGCAACCGGAATCGGTCCTGAACAACCGATTCCCTTCAGCCACAACGTGCACAGCGGTATCAAACAGATACAGTGCCAGTACTGCCATCCGTATGTAGGCTATTCAAACCACCCGGGGATTCCGCCCGTGGGAAAATGCCTGCACTGTCATAACTACATCATCGCAAAACACCCGTGGATTAAAATCGAACATCGCTACTTCAATACCCAGACTTCGACGCCCTGGGTAAAGGTCAATTATGTCGCCGAACATGTGCTGTTTAACCATCAACGTCATATCAACGGGAAGATTGCCTGTCAGGAATGCCACGGACAGGTAGAAAATTCACAGAGATTGCCGGCTAAAAACTGGCGCATGGGCGAGTGTGTTGCGTGTCATCGAAAAAAGAACGCTAATTTAGACTGCTGGCTGGCATGCCACAGCTAGACGCGTTGCGGGGTGCGAGTTGCGGGTCTCGGGTTAAGGGGTGCGGGTTGCGCGGTGCGTGGCTGAGCGGCTGAGGGTTCAGATTTAACGCGTAACGCAAAACTTGCAACACGAAACGTGAAACACGCAACCCGCAACGCGAAACTCGCAACGCGCAACGCGAAACTCGGAAATGGGAGAAACATCAGTGTCGACACCAGATCAAAATTCGGAACCAAGCTATGCGACTGCCAAGGCATTTATGCTGACGTCCGCAGCCTGGTTTGCGGCGGCAACCTCGTTCGGGATGATTGGTGCAGGCTACCTGATCGCACCGGACTTTTTGGCCAATATCGAGTACATCCATTTTGGACGGGTGCGACCGATGCACATCAACGCCGTGCTGTTTGGTTTCATCACCCCGGGCCTGCTGGCGGCGGCTTTCTATTACTTTCCAAAACTGCTGCGCACCGAGCTCTTCAGCGAAAAACTGGGGGTGTTCTCGGCTATTTTCTGGAACATTACCGTTTTAGCCGGTGTCATCGCCATATCCCTCGGACACACCCAGGGCCGTGAGTATGCCGAATTGCCATGGGCTGTGGATATCATGGTGGTGATCAGCTTTGCACTGGTCGTGATCAACATTCTGATGACCGTCCGCAGGCGCAGGGAACCGATCTTATTCGTGTCCATCTGGTACACGACGGCGGCGGTCATACTGACATCTCTGACCTACTGTCTGGGCAACGTTATCTGGAAACCGGATACCGGTGCCTTGCTGGGCATTCCGGATGCGATCTTGCTGTGGTTTTACGGTCACAATATTTTTGGCCTTTTGCTGACACCAATGGGCCTGGGGATTGCGTACTATGTGCTGCCGATCGCCACCCGTAGCCCATTGTACAGCCACACGTTATCGCTGCTGGGGTTCTGGTCGCTGATCATCGTATACACCCACATCGGCACCCATCATCTCCTTCAGGTTCCGGTTCCGACATGGCTCAAGACCATTTCCATTGTGGACAGCGTCGCCATGGTGATTCCGGTGATGATTGTTTTGGTCAATCTGTGGTACACCGTGAAGGGAAAGCTCGGCGATATCCATGCCGATATCGGCGCCAAATTCGTATTTACGGGCACGATTTATTATTTCTTCGTCAATATCCAGGGATCCATGATGGCACTGCCCCACGTGCAGCGCATCACCCACTTTAACAACTGGGTCGTCGGGCATGCCCACATTGGCGTCCTTGGATTCGCCGGCGTGACGGCCCTGGGCGGTATGTATTTTATTTTGCCGAGAATTACCGGCAAACCGCTGTACAGCAAATTTCTGGCGGATGTTCAATACTGGCTGGTGCTGATCGGCATCACCGGATTTGCAG